>NZ_JBEAFN010000012.1:0-253348 GCF_040061795.1 Klebsiella sp. GN_Kp190 | reverse complement strand
ATGATTTTGTGTATTGGCATCATCCTTCAAGCTGCCTCTTTGTTGGCTTCGTTTGTCCGCCTCGGTCACTGACTTATGTCAGCTCCCGGGGACGAACAACCTTGCCGCCTCGACGCAGCGTGAATGATTTTGTGTATGGTCATGTATAGCGAATGGCGGCGGACAACCCGCCATTCCCTGAAGCAAGGAACTCTTAATGGCGCAACAGAAATCGGTGACCCTGGTGATCAGCCATGTGCTCGACCCGGAGCATGGCCAGCAGTATGAAGCGTGGCTGGGCAAAATTATGCCGATTGCGGCAGAGTTTCCCGGCCATCTTGGCGCAAACGTCATTCGTCCGGCCCCCGGGCAGAATTTATGGAGCGTGATTATTCGCTTCGACACCATTGAGCATCTTTACGCCTGGACCCAGTCGGAGACCCGCCGCCAGCTGGTGGCGGAAATTGCGCCGCTGCTGAGCGAAGGCGATCGTACCGAAGTCCGGACTGAACCGGCCTTCTGGTTTACGCCCCCCGCGGCGAACGTGCGCCAGCCGCGACGCTGGAAGCAATTTTTAATCACCCTGCTGGTGATTTTCCCCAGTACAAACCTGGTGCCGTCAATAACCGGAATACTGTTGCCCTCGCTGAAGGGAAGCCTGTTGCTGCATCTGATCAATGATGCCTGTGTGGTCGCGCTGGTGGTCTGGTTCTGGATGCCCATCGTGACCCGTCTGTTTGCTGGCTGGTTAAAGAAAAACTGAGCCAGTCTCCTGAAGGAGTGCGTTATGTCGCAAACTGCCACACTGATCCTGACCCACGGTCGGATTCATACTCTCGATCGTCAAAATCCCCTGGCCGATGCGGTGGCGATCGCTGACGGTAAAATTCTCGCCGTCGGTAGCCACGATCGGATCATGAGCTTTGCCGCGGACGGGACGCAAATTATCGATCTCAAAGGCCATACGGCGATCCCCGGCCTGAACGACTCCCACCTGCACCTGATCCGCGGCGGCCTGAACTACAATCTGGAGCTGCGCTGGGAGGGGGTTCCCTCGCTGGCGGACGCGCTGCGGATGCTAAAAGATCAGGCCGATCGCACGCCGTCGCCGCAGTGGGTGCGGGTGGTTGGCGGCTGGAGCGAGTTCCAGTTCGCCGAACGGCGGATGCCGACGCTGGAGGAGCTTAACGATGCGGCGCCGGATACGCCGGTATTTGTCCTGCATCTGTACGATCGCGCATTGCTAAACCGCGCGGCGCTGAAGGCGGTGGGCTACACCAAAGAGACCCCGGATCCGGCGGGCGGCGAGATCGTTCGCGACGGTAACGGCAACCCGACCGGGATGCTGATCGCCAAACCCAATGCGATGATCCTCTACTCGACGCTGGCCAAAGGGCCGAAGCTGCCGCTGGAACTTCAGGTCAACTCAACGCGGCAGTTTATGCGCGAGCTTAATCGTCTGGGGCTGACCAGCGCTATTGATGCCGGGGGCGGTTTCCAGAACTACCCGGAAGATTATGAAATTATTGAACAGCTGCACGCCAAAGAGCAGATGACCGTACGTATCGCCTATAACCTGTTTACCCAGCGGCCTAAGCAGGAGCTGGAAGATTTTGAGCGCTGGACCGATATGCTCAAGCCGGGACAGGGCACCGATTTTTACCGCGCCAACGGCGCCGGGGAGATGCTGGTTTTCTCGGCGGCGGATTTCGAAGACTTCCTCCAGCCGCGTCCGGATCTGCCGGAAGGGATGGAAGATGAGCTGGAGCGGGTGGTGCGCCATCTGGTTGAACACCGCTGGCCGTTCCGCCTGCACGCCACCTATGATGAATCCATCAGCCGGATGCTCGACGTCTTCGAGAAGGTGAATCGCGATATTCCGTTCAACGGGCTGCACTGGTTCTTCGATCATGCGGAAACCATCACCGAGCGCAATATCGAACGCGTTAAAGCGCTGGGCGGCGGCATTGCCGTGCAGCACCGTATGGCTTTCCAGGGCGAATATTTTGTCGACCGCTACGGTAAAGACGCGGTCAAACATACGCCGCCGGTCGCGAAAATGCTCGAACTGGAGGTTCCGGTGGGTCTGGGGACGGATGCCACCCGCGTGGCGAGCTACAATCCGTGGACCGCGCTTTACTGGCTGGTATCAGGGCGTACCGTCGGCGGGATGGCGATGTACGACGACAGCAACCGCCTGCCGCGCGACGTGGCGCTGGAGCTGTGGACGGCGGGAAGCGCGTGGTTTTCCAGCGAGCAGGGCAAGAAAGGGCGCATTGAGCAAGGCCAGCTTGCCGACCTGGTGGTGCTGTCGAAAGACTACTTCAGCGTCGCGGAAGAGGAAATCAAGGGGATCGAGTCGGTGCTGACGGTGGTGGACGGCAAGGTGGTGTACGCGGCGGGACACTTTTCGCCGCTGGCGCCGCCGCTCATTCCAGTGCTGCCCGAGTGGTCGCCGGTGGTGAAAGTTCCGGGCCATTACCGTTCCGCGCCGCCGACGGCCGCGAATATCGGCGCGATAGTTCAGATGCACCAGTGCTGCGGCAGCTGCGGCGTACATGGGCATCAGCATGATATTGCGCGCAAATCGGCGATTCCGGTTGCCGATGAGCAGGCGTTCTGGGGCGTACTCGGCTGCTCCTGCTTTGCTTTTTAGCGCGACGGACGCTTATTAGTACCGGTAGGCCAATGAGAGCGTTCACGCCCTCATTGGCCTTTTTCATTTTCTCGGATAGCGCTGATAAGACAATGTGTGTCATTCTGCTCCCTCTTCAAACAGTGAAGGTGAGAACATGGATGATCTACTGATCTTTGGCGCTGTGATTTTATTCTGCGGGCTGGTGGTTGGGCCGCTCGTGGCGATTGCCGCGCTCAGGCGCAGCGCGGCGGTCCGTGTGGAACTGGCGGCTTTGCAGCGTCGGGTTGAGGAGCTTGAGCTGCGCGGCGTTGCGCAGGCACCGGTGGCGGAGGCAAGTGGCGTCGTGCCGACTGCTCCGGAAGTCGTTGCCTCTGTTGACGCAACAGCACTGGTAGAACACGAGCCATCACCGGCGCCCGTGGCGGAAGCCGTTGACCCATGGCTTTCGCAGCCGAAGCCAACGCCGAAGCCAACGCCGAAGCCGGAGCAGATGGCGAAATCGGCTCCTGAAACCGAACAACCTTCCGCGTTTGGCGGGATGGTATCGTCATTGGTTCGTTGGTTTATGCAGGGTAACCCGCTGGCGAAGCTCGGGATCCTGCTGCTGTTTCTTGGCCTCTCCTTTCTGCTGCGCTATACCGTGGAACACGCTCTTTTCCCCCTCGAGTTGCGTCTGGTCGCGGCGTCGTTGTTCGCCATTGTCCTGCTGGCTGTCGGATGGCGGTTGCGGCATAAGCAACCGATGTACGCCCTGATCTTACAGGGTGGGGCAACGGGGGCGCTCTATCTCACCGTTTTTGGCGCCTTTCGCCTGTGGCAGATGCTGCCGATGACTCTGGCGTTTGCGCTGCTGGTGGTGATTTGCGCGGCGAGCGTAGGGCTGGCGATTGTGCAAAAAGCGCTCAGCCTGGCCATGCTGGCGAGTCTTGGCGGTTATCTTGCGCCGCTGCTGCTCTCTACCGGCGGCGGCAGTCATGTGGCGTTGTTCTCATTCTATCTTCTGCTGTCGGTGGGCATTCTTGCCATCAGCATCCGCCAGCACTGGCGGGAGCTTAATCTGCTTGGCCTGCTGTTTACCTTTGGCGTCGGTGGCCTGTGGGGGCTGAATGATTATCGGCCAGAGTATTACCTGAGCTGCCAGCTGTTCTTAATCGCCAATACGCTTATTTTTGGCGTGTTAAGCGTGGCGCTGTCGCTGCGGGCGCAGGAAAAGGGTAAGCAGATTATTGACGGCGTTCTGCTGTTTGCACCGCCGCTGGTCGGCTTTGGTATGCAGTACGCTATCACCCGGCATATGGAATACGGTCCGGCGCTCAGCGCGCTGGGCTACGGTGGCTTCTATCTGGCTTTAGCCTGGCTGGCACTGCGTCGCTACCCCTCTTTAGGGAAGCCGCTGGTACTGGCCGCGCTGGCGCTCGGCGGCGCATTTACCACCCTTGCTATTCCCCTTGCGCTTTCGGCTCGCTGGACCGCGATGGCCTGGTCGCTGGAGGGGCTTGGGATCCTCTGGCTGGGCGTGCAACAGCAGCAGCGGCGCATGAGCTATAGTGGGACTGCGCTACTCTTTTTGGCGGTTGGCAGCGCGCTCTGGGCGCAGGCAAATGACGCCACGCCGCTTTCTTTGCTGCTGATTTTCGCTGTACTCAGTCTTAGCTGGCTGGTCGCCGCCTGGCTGTGGCGAAGCATTGAAGTGCACGCCAGTGGAGGACTGCTTTTGGGCGGGCTACTGTTCTGGGTGGTGGCGCTTGTCGGCGCATCGCAGCTGGCGTTGAGTAAAGACTCGCAGATTATATTTGGCGTGCTGGCGACGCTGGCCGCGTCGGTATGGTGCTGGCGCGCGGTTGCTGCGCGTTTAGTCTGGCAAGAGCTGGATGCCAGCAAATGGTTGTTGTGGCCAATGATGTTGATAGTGCTGTTTTATCAGCTATCCCAACAGCAGATTTTCGCTGCTGGCTGGCAAAATCTGGCCTGGTGCGCGGCGCTGCCCGCGGCGGTGGCGCTGCTCTGGCGTGATGGGCCTTCGCTCCCGCCGCGCATAAACAGGCTCGCCCACCTGTCGCTGTTCTGGATGGTGTTGCTGGCGCTGGCGATGGAGCTGTTTTGGTTTACCCGGGATTTGCCGTGGGGGATGTCGGCCTGGGCGAGTGGATTAATGATGGCGGCAGGCGGGGGGCTGATCTTCCTTGTCTCTGAAGCCGTTCATCGGCAAATATGGCCATTCCGGGTATGGCCTGGGCTGTATGCCTCTCAGGCCATGATACCGGTGGCGGTTGCGCTGGGATGCCTGCTAACGCTGACGAACGTGCAGGATGGTACGGTCTACGGTCAGACCTATTTGCCGTTGATTAACCCGCTGGAAGAGGGCGCCGCTTTCGCGCTGCTTGGGCTGACGATATTTTATCGCGTTTCGCGGCGTTATTTTCCGCTGCAGCTATCGGTATGCCGCCCCTGGCCCGCGGTCGCGCTGCTGGCGCTCGGCTTCTGGTGGCTGAATGGCCTGCTGCTGCGCGCCCTGGCCTGGTACGGCGAGGTGGCCTGGAATATAGAGGCGCTGTGGCATTCGCGCTTAATTCAGACCACTTTCGCTCTGGTCTGGACGCTGGCGGCGCTGGCGGCGCTGGCGGTCATGCTGCGTGCGACGCGGCGACACTCCCGCCGCGAATGGCTGTGCGGCGCGGCGTTGTTAGGCATTGTCATTGTGAAACTCATGCTGGTGGACAGCGCGCGCGGCGGCGGGCTGGCGCGCGCTGTCACGTTTATCGGCGTGGCTATTTTGGTGCTGATCGTCGGGTATTTTTCCCCGTTACCGCCCAAAGCAGGAGAAGAAAAATGAAATGGATGAAAGCGGTGTTATGCAGCGTGCTGCTGGGCGTGACGGGCGCGGCTGTCAGCGGCGATGAAGCGCGAGAAAAACCACTGGACTATATGCAGGGGGTGATGCTGGAAACCACCGGCGCGTCGCCCTGGTATCGCGTCGAGCTTTCCCCGCTGCTCTATCAGGGGACGGCGTGGCCTGACCTGCGCGATGTGCGGGTATTTAACCATCAGGGAGAGACCGTACCGTTCGCGCTGCAGGTGCAGAAGGCGCAGCCCGTTACGCCTGAAGCGATGACGCTGCGGCTTTTCCCTCTGGAGATGTCGCCGGTTCCGCCGCGCGAAGAGGGGCGACGCGGCGGAGAATCGCTGGTCCTGCGTTCAACAACGGGGATCGAAATTCATCTGGAAACCGATGATGCGAAGGCGCTCGGGCAGAGCTACTTACTGACGCTGCCAACGGAGAAAACGGACGCGTTTGCGCTGGCTCAGCTGCGGCTGAACTGGGCGGCGCTGGCGGGCAGCTGGCAGGGGAAAGCGTCGGTCTATTCCAGTCGGGATTTGAAGTACTGGCGCCCTGTCCAGGAGGATGCGCCCCTTATGGATCTGGCGCGCGATAGCGATCGTTTGAAAATGGATACCATAAGCGCTGACCTGACGCTCTCCGCGGACGGGAATCGTTACCTGCTGGTGCTCCTCGATTCGCAAAGCAAGGCGGTCGTGTTAAATAGCGTGACGGCCCTGGCCGAACGCAGAGAGCCCGAGTCTACGCGCATTGAGCTTGATGCGCAGGCGAACAAGATTTCAGATGAGGAAGCCGTTTGGCGCTGGGCCCGGCCTCAGCCGCTGACTTCGCTCAGGATATCGATGGCCAGCGAAGGGGTTCTGCCGGTCGCGCTCTCCTGGCGCAGCGGCGAAAAAGAAGCCTGGCAGCCGCTGACCAAAACCGTGCTGTATCGACTGGACGGCAAGCGTTCGGAGGATATTCAACTTTCAGGCCAGCCGGTTGAAGCGGTGCGGATCACAACGATTAACGCCCGATTACCGACGTCGCTGCCCGCGATAAGCGGTGCGCGAGACAAATACCAGCTGATTTTTAATACCCAGGGAAAAGGGCCTTATATGCTGGCCTGGGGCAACCGGGCGGCGCCAAAGGCAGATGTCGCCATGGACATGCTGATACCGGCGTCGCTGCGCAAAACGCAGGCTGTAAGCGATCTACCGCTGGCCGTCGCGCAGGAGAGCGTCACCCTCGGCGGTGAAGCGCGGTTGACGGCGACGTCGGCTACCGAGCAGCAGAGCGGCTGGAAAACGCTGCTGGTGTGGGGAGCGCTAATAGTGGGCGTCCTGGTGCTGGCGCTGATGGCGTGGCGAATCTGGCGCGAAGTGAAAAAAAGCGGCTCCGTATAAAACAAAAAAGGCTCGCATCTGCGAGCCTTTTGCCGAACGTACGCCGATTACAGGCTGGATACGTTCTCGGTCAGGTATTTAGCGACGCCTTCCGGAGAAGCGGCCATACCTTCTTTTCCTTTTTCCCACTGCGCCGGACAAACTTCGCCGTGCTCTTCGTGGAACTGCAGCGCGTCAACCATACGCAGCATTTCGTCGATGTTACGGCCCAGCGGCAGGTCGTTAACCACCTGGTGACGAACAACGCCGTTGGCGTCGATCAGGAAGGAACCACGCAGGGCAACGCCTTCGTCCGGGTGCTCAATACCGTACGCTTTCTGGATTTCGCGTTTGATGTCAGCAACCATGGCGTATTTAACCGGGCCGATGCCGCCCTGGTCTACCGGGGTGTTACGCCACGCGTTGTGGACGAACTCGGAGTCAAAAGAAACGCCAACTACTTCTACGCCGCGTTTCTGGAATTCTTCGTAGCGCTTGTCGAACGCGATCAGTTCAGACGGGCAAACGAAGGTGAAGTCCATCGGCCAGAAGAACAGAACGGTGGCTTTACCGCTGGTGTGCTGTTTGAAATTGAATTTCTCAACGATTTCGCCGTTACCTAAAACCGCTGCCGCGGTGAAGTCCGGAGCCTGACGAGTAACCAGAACCATATGATTCTCCTGTTAATACTAAGGTTAATTGGAACGCAACGCGGGCAAGTATAGGGAGAGGCGTCGGCGAACTCAACGTGACGCTGACAATCGATGAGATAGGTTTTGCCTATCAATCGTTATTTGAAACGGCTATTCAGAATAGTCTTTTGCCAAAAAAGCGCAATCTTTTACAGTTCACCTTTTTTCGCCTGCGCCATCATCTGCGGGTAGAAGCGCCAGAACTGCTGCTCAAGACGATCGTAATGGGTATCCAGATCCTGCCAGGAGTCGCGCAGGGCGTCCAGCCGCGGACGGCGGCTGGCCATACCGTTCAGAACCCGCTGAATAAACGCCATATCCCGATAGCGTTCAAGCCAGCGCTCTGACCACAGGTATTCGTTGAGATTGACAAAACGCGGCGGGGAATCGGGCAAAATAAACGTGACCTGGGCGTGGGCGTAGCGGACAAACTCCGGCAGCGGCAGCTCGGGCGACAGCTGCGTCCAGTGGCGTGACAAGAAATGGTCCCACATCACATCCAGCGTAATCGGCGCGACCCGGCGCGTTTCGGGACGAAACCACCCTTTGGCTTCGGTGACTTCGGGCAGGTTATCCGTCAGTACATCGATCCGGCGGTGCATAAAAATGCCCTCCACGACGTCAGCGGGCCACTCGCCGGCGGGGTCGCCGCGAACGAAATCGGCCAGTAAATTACCGGAAAGGGAGCTGTCAGCGAGATGGGCGAGGTGCAGGTGTGCGAGAAAATTCATGCGATTCGTTATCCGGATACGGCTAGTTGTTGCAGCGAAGAGGTGTGAGCACTAGACTAAGCCGCCTGTTTTTAAGTCATGAGTATATGCCATGCGCGTCGCCGATTTCTCCTTTGAATTACCCGAATCCCTGATTGCCCACTATCCCATGCCCGAGCGCAGCAGCTGCCGCTTGCTGTCATTAGACGGGCCGACGGGCGCGCTGACGCACGGTACTTTCACCGATTTACTCGACAAGCTCAACCCTGGCGATCTGCTGGTTTTTAATAATACCCGCGTGATCCCGGCCCGCCTGTTTGGCCGTAAAGCCAGCGGCGGCAAGATTGAGGTGCTGGTCGAGCGCATGCTCGATGATAAACGTATTCTGGCACATATTCGCGCGTCTAAAGCGCCGAAACCGGGCGCGGCGCTGCTGCTCGGCGACGATGAAAGCATTAAAGCGACCATGGTTGCGCGCCACGACGCGCTGTTTGAAGTTGAGTTCGACGACGCGCGCAGCGTGCTGGACATTCTCAACGCTATCGGCCATATGCCGCTGCCGCCGTACATCGATCGTCCTGACGAAGACGCCGACCGCGAGCTGTATCAGACCGTATACAGCGAAAAACCGGGCGCCGTTGCGGCGCCAACCGCCGGCCTGCACTTTGATGAGCCGATGCTGGCGAAGCTTCGCGAAAAGGGCGTTGAGATGGCGTTCGTCACGCTGCACGTGGGGGCAGGAACCTTCCAGCCGGTACGCGTAGACAGCATTGAAGAGCATATTATGCACTCTGAATATGCGGAAGTGCCGCAGGAGGTGGTCGATGCGGTGCTGGCGGCAAAAGCGCGCGGCAGCCGGGTGATTGCGGTGGGCACGACCTCGGTGCGTTCGCTGGAAAGCGCGGCGCAGGCGGCGAAAAACGACCTGATTGAGCCTTTCTTCGGCGATACGCAGATTTTCATCTACCCGGGCTATCAGTACAAAGTCATTGATGCGCTGGTGACCAACTTCCATCTGCCTGAATCCACACTGATTATGCTGGTTTCCGCATTTGCCGGCTATCAGCACACCATGAACGCCTATAAGGCTGCGGTAGAACAAAAATATCGCTTTTTTAGCTACGGGGACGCGATGTTTATCACGTACAATCCGCAGGCTATTTTTGAGCGCCCATAAGAAGGCTGTCGCGCTGGCTATTTTGACGCCTTCAGGAATTTATTAGCTATGGAATCATTCCGTAGCGAGTCGTTAAACGTCAGACTGTTTTTCTGACGCGGGAGTGATAATGAAATTTGAGTTAGATACCACCGATGGTCGCGCGCGCCGCGGCCGTCTTGTGTTTGAGCGCGGCGTCGTTGAAACGCCAGCCTTTATGCCGGTTGGCACCTATGGCACCGTGAAAGGGATGACGCCGGAAGAAGTTGAAGCGACCGGCGCGCAAATCATCCTCGGCAACACCTTCCATCTGTGGCTGCGTCCTGGTCAGGAGATCATGAAGCTGCACGGCGATCTGCACGACTTTATGCAGTGGAAAGGACCGATCCTCACCGACTCCGGCGGCTTCCAGGTCTTCAGCCTCGGCGATATTCGCAAAATCACCGAGCAGGGCGTGCACTTCCGCAACCCGATCAACGGCGATCCGATTTTCCTCGATCCGGAAAAATCCATGGAGATTCAGTACGATCTCGGTTCCGATATTGTGATGATCTTTGACGAATGTACGCCGTATCCGGCGGACTGGGATTACGCTAAGCGCTCGATGGAAATGTCCCTGCGCTGGGCGAAGCGCAGCCGCGATCGGTTTGACGGTCTGGGCAACAAAAACGCGCTGTTTGGCATCATTCAGGGCAGCGTTTACGAAGATTTACGTGATATCTCTGTTAAAGGTCTGGTAGAGATTGGCTTTGATGGCTACGCTGTCGGCGGTTTGGCTGTCGGCGAGCCGAAGGAAGATATGCACCGTATTCTGGAGCACGTCTGCCCGCAGATCCCGGCCGACAAGCCGCGATACCTGATGGGCGTCGGTAAGCCGGAAGATCTGGTTGAAGGGGTGCGTCGCGGGATCGATATGTTCGACTGCGTCATGCCGACGCGCAATGCGCGCAACGGCCACCTGTTCGTTACCGACGGCGTGGTGAAAATCCGTAACGCGAAGCACAAGAGCGATACTTCGCCGCTGGATGCAGAATGTGATTGCTACACCTGTCGCAACTATTCACGCGCTTACTTGCATCATCTTGACCGTTGCAACGAAATATTGGGCGCGCGACTCAATACCATTCATAACCTGCGATACTATCAGCGCTTAATGGCTGGTTTACGCAAGGCTATTGAAGAGGGTAAATTAGAGAGCTTCGTGACCGATTTTTACCAACGTCAGGGTCGAACCGTTCCACCTTTGAACGTTGACTAATTTTAATAATGAGGGAATTTCAATGAGCTTTTTTATTTCTGATGCGGTAGCAGCAACCGGTGGCGCGGCGCAGGGCAGCCCGATGTCTCTGATCCTGATGCTAGTGGTGTTTGGTCTGATTTTTTACTTCATGATCCTGCGCCCACAGCAGAAACGCACCAAGGAACATAAAAACCTGATGAACTCCATTGCCAAAGGCGATGAAGTACTGACCAACGGTGGCCTGGTTGGGCGCGTCACTAAAGTCGCGGAAAGCGGCTACATCGCTATCGCGCTGAACGATACCACTGAAGTGGTTATCAAACGTGACTTCGTAGCTGCCGTTCTGCCGAAAGGCACCATGAAGGCGCTGTAATTACCCATTTTCCCTAAGGGAACTGCCGTGTTAAACCGTTATCCTTTGTGGAAGTACGTCATGCTGGTCGTCGTCATTGTCGTCGGCTTAGTGTATGCGCTTCCCAACCTGTATGGTGAGGATCCGGCCGTTCAAATCACTGGCGCGCGCGGCGTCGCCGCCAGTGAGCAAACGCTGATCCAGGTCCAGAAAACACTACAAGAAGAAAAAATTACCGCGAAGTCTGTGGCACTGGAAGAGGGCGCAATTCTTGCGCGCTTCGACACCACTGATATCCAGCTGCGCGCGCGCGAAGCGCTGATGGGCGTGCTGGGTGACAAATACGTCGTGGCGCTTAACCTTGCTCCGGCAACCCCGCGCTGGCTGGCGGCCCTGTATGCCGAGCCGATGAAGCTGGGTCTTGATCTGCGCGGCGGCGTGCACTTCCTGATGGAAGTCGACATGGACACCGCGCTGGGCAAACTGCAGGAACAAAATATCGACAGCCTGCGCAGCGAGCTGCGTGATAAAGGCATTCCTTACGCGACCGTGCGTAAAGAAGACAACTACGGCCTGAGCATCGCTTTCCGCGACAGCGCCGCGCGCGACCAGGCTATCTCATACCTTAGCCCTCGTCACCGCGATCTGGTTATCTCCACTCAGGGCAGCACTGGCCTGAAAGCCGTGATGACCGACGACCGTCTGAAAGAAGCCCGCGAATATGCCGTTCAGCAGAACATCAATATCCTGCGTAACCGTGTAAACCAGCTGGGCGTTGCTGAACCTCTGGTTCAGCGTCAGGGCGCCGACCGTATTGTGGTTGAACTGCCGGGTATCCAGGACACCGCGCGTGCGAAAGAGATCCTCGGCGCGACCGCGACCCTGGAATTCCGTCTGGTTAACACTAACGTTGATAGCGCCGCGGCGGCCGCCGGTCGCGTTCCGGGCGACTCTGAAGTGAAATATACCCGCGAAGGCCAGCCGGTTGTGCTGTACAAGCGCGTCATCCTCACCGGTGACCACATCACCGACTCGACGTCGAGCATGGATGAGTACAACCAGGCGCAGGTTAACATCTCCCTGGATAGCGCTGGCGGCAACATCATGTCTAACTTCACCAAGGACAACATCGGTAAACCGATGGCGACCCTGTTTGTGGAGTACAAAGACAGCGGGAAGAAAGATGCCAACGGGCGCGCGATTCTGGCGAAAGAGGAAGAGGTGATTAACATCGCCAACATCCAGTCTCGTCTGGGTAACAGCTTCCGTATTACCGGCATCAGCAACCCGACCGAAGCGCGCCAGCTCTCCCTGCTGCTGCGTGCAGGCGCGCTGATTGCGCCGATTCAGATTGTTGAAGAACGGACCATCGGTCCAACCCTCGGTATGCAGAACATCAAGCAGGGCCTGGAAGCGTGTCTGGCCGGTCTGGTGGTCTCCATCCTGTTTATGATCTTCTTCTACAAGAAGTTCGGCCTGATTGCGACCTCTGCGCTGGTGGCTAACCTGGTGCTGATTGTCGGCATTATGTCCCTGATTCCGGGGGCGACGCTGACCATGCCGGGGATTGCGGGGATCGTGTTAACCCTTGCGGTGGCGGTCGATGCGAACGTTCTGATTAACGAACGTATTAAAGAAGAGCTGAGCAACGGGCGCTCCGTGCAGCAGGCGATTGACGAAGGTTATCGCGGCGCGTTCAGCTCCATCTTTGATGCCAACATTACGACGCTTATCAAAGTCATTATCCTGTACGCGGTCGGTACCGGTGCCATTAAAGGGTTTGCGATTACCACCGGTATCGGTATTGCGACCTCAATGTTTACCGCTATCGTCGGCACCCGTGCCATCGTGAACCTGCTGTACGGCGGCAAGCGCGTTAAAAAGCTGTCTATCTGAGGAGTGCGTTGTGGCACAGGAATATACTGTTGAACAATTGAACCACGGCCGTAAAGTCTGGGACTTTATGCGCTGGGACTACTGGGCTTTCGGCATTTCAGGTTTTCTGCTGATTTTGTCCATCGCTATTATTGGCGTGCGCGGGTTTAACTGGGGTCTGGATTTCACCGGCGGTACGGTGATTGAGATCACCCTCGAAAAACCTGTCGATATGGACCAGGTGCGTCAGTCGTTGCAGAAGGCGGGCTTTGAAGAGCCGCAGCTGCAAAACTTCGGCAGCAGCCGCGACATCATGGTGCGTATGCCGCCGGTGCATGACGCCAACGGCAGCCAGGAGCTGGGCAGCAAGGTCGTTAGCGTGATTAACGACTCGACCAGCCAGAACGCGACGGTCAAACGTATTGAGTTTGTGGGGCCGAGCGTTGGCGCGGACCTTGCGCAGACCGGCGCGCTGGCGCTGATAGCCGCGCTGGTATGTATCCTGATTTACGTCGGCTTCCGCTTTGAGTGGCGTCTGGCGGCAGGGGTGGTTATCGCGCTGGCGCACGACGTGGTGATCACCATGGGCGTGCTGTCGCTACTGCATATCGAGATCGACCTGACCATTGTGGCCTCGTTGATGTCGGTTATCGGCTACTCGCTGAACGACAGTATCGTGGTATCCGACCGTATTCGTGAAAACTTCCGCAAGATTCGCCGCGGTACGCCGTACGAAATCTTTAACGTGTCGTTGACGCAAACGCTGCACCGTACCTTGATCACCTCCGGGACAACCTTGATGGTTATCCTGATGCTGTACCTCTTCGGCGGTCCGATTCTGGAAGGCTTTTCGCTGACCATGCTCATCGGTGTCTCCATCGGTACGGCTTCTTCTATCTACGTCGCGTCCGCGCTGGCGCTGAAGCTGGGCATGAAGCGCGAGCACATGCTGCAGCAGAAAGTCGAGAAAGAAGGGGCGGATCAGCCGTCAATTCTGCCGTAAGGCAATCGCGTAGCGATAAAACGAATCCCGGTCGCAAGGCCGGGATTTTTTTATTACAGCCGCCCGGATTTTGGTTACTCTCCCGTATCAGCACGCAATGACATGGAGAAATGCCGATGGCTGTCGTAACGCTTTCCACCGTTCCTCAACCCCCGCTCTGGCACGATGTGCCTTCCGTTACGCTTAACGACGACACGCTGCGGCTGCGCAAGTCCAGGGTGCTGGCAAATATGCGTCAGTCCGGCGTAGACACGCTTATCGTCTATGCCGACAAAGAGCACGGCGGCAACTTTGAGTATCTCACCGGTTTTATTCCCCGTTTCGAAGAGGCGCTGCTGGTGCTGCATCGGGACGGCGAGGCGGTGCTGGTGCTGGGTAACGAGAATCTCAAGCTGGCAGGCCATGCCCGGCTGGAAAACCGTGTGATTCACGCCCCGTGGTTTTCGCTGCCCAATCAGCCGATGGAAACCGGTAAAACGCTGGCTCAGCGGCTTCAGGAGGCAGGCGTTGCGGCGGAAAACCGAATTGGCCTGGCGGGCTGGAAGCTCTTTACCGGCGCGGCGGATGACCGCGCGCAGATGTTCGATCTGCCTGCTTTTATCGTGGACGCTATTCGCCAGGCCGCCGGCCCGCAGGCAAGATTAACTAACGCCACCGGCATTTTTATCGACCCGGCAAGCGGAGCGCGAGTCACCAATAATGCCAACGAGCTGGCGCACTATGAGTACGGCGCAAATCTGGCTTCCACCGCGATTCTCACCGCGCTTAACGCCGTTGCGCCGGGTAAAACGGAAAAGCAAATCGGCGCGCTGCTGGCGGCGGAAGGGCAGCCTAATAGCGTGGTGATGATTGCCGCTACCGGCGATCGCTTTGCCTGGGCGAATCTCTATCCGGGCGATAAGGTGATTCAGCGCGGAGATAAATTCTCGCTGACCACCGGCTTCAAAGGCGGCCTGAGCAGCCGCGCCGCCTACGTGGTGGCTGATGAGAGCGAACTGGCGCCCGAGGTGGCTGATTACCTCGAGGTCGTGGCGAAGCCCTATTTCAACGCGGTGGTGAACTGGCTGGAAAATCTGCGCATCGGCATGCGCGGCGGCGATATGTATGCGCTGATAGAGCAGGCGTTGCCGAAGGCGGAATATCACTGGCACCTGAATCCGGGGCATCTGGTCGCGGATGAGGAGTGGCTCTGTTCGCCCATTGGCCCCCATTCAACCGCCTGCCTGCAAAGCGGGATGATACTGCAAATCGACATCATTCCTTCCCGCCCGGGCTACGGCGGCGCAAGCATTGAAGATACCGTGGCGCTTGCCGATAGCGCGTTGCGTCGGGAGCTGGCGCAGCGCTATCCCGAACTCTGTCAGCGTATCGTCGCCCGGCGCTTGTATATCGGCGAGCAGCTTGGCATTGTGCTTCCTGAAGAGGTGCTGCCATTTTCCAGTACCGTGGGATACCTGCGTCCGTGGCTGCTGAGTCCCGAGCGCGCGCTGGTGTGCGCACCATACTGACACAATGCTGTCAGTAGGCCTGTCTTACACTCCTCCTGAACCCAAACAATGGACAGGAGGATGTATGAACAATGTAATTAACTGGTTTGAGATCCCGGTTGCGGAGATGGATCGTGCCGTGGCGTTTTACGAGCCGGTGATGCAGGTGGCGCTGCGTCGGGAAAAAATGGATTGCATTGAGATGGCCGTTTTCCCGCATGAGGATCCGGCTCCCGGCGGCGCGCTGGCAAAGTTCGAAGGCGTTAAGCCCTCCGATCAGGGATGTATTATCTATCTGCATACTGACAATCTGGCGGCCACGCTCGATCGCGTCAACTCGGCGGGCGGAAGCTGCGTGTTTGGCCCCCTTGAGCTGGCGGACGATATCGGCACGATTGCCCTTTTTATTGATAGCGAGGGTAATCGGATTGGCCTTCACCAACCCGCGTAAATGAGACAACAGAAATGAGCCGACGCGCCGACCGCCTTTTTCAAATCGTCCAGATCCTGCGCGGGAGGAGATTAACCACCGCCGGGCTGCTGGCCGAGCGGCTCGGCGTGTCAGAGCGCACCATCTACCGCGACATTCGCGACCTCTCGCTCTCCGGCGTCCCGGTTGAGGGGGAAGCCGGGAGCGGCTACCGGCTGCTGGCGGGCTATGACCTACCGCCGCTGATGCTGACAACTCAGGAATCGGAAGCGCTGATGGCCGCTATACGGCTGCTGCAAACCTGGGGCGGTGCCTCGCTTTCCCAGGCGCTGGAGTCGGCGCAGGAAAAAGTGCTGGCTATTTTGCCTGCCGAGAGCCGGCGCAAGGCGGAGCAGTCGCGCGTGTTCGCACCGGACTTTGGTGCGCAGGGCTATAGTAAAGATCAGTTTGATATAGTGCATCGGGCAGTCTCCGCCCAGCAGGCGCTGGGGCTGCGCTATCGCGATGAAGCGGGAAACGTGTCGCAGCGTGACGTACTGCCGCTGGGGCTTTTTTTCTGGGGCGAGCGCTGGCTGCTGGTGACCTGGTGCGAACTGCGGGAAGATTATCGCTGTTTTCGCCTTGACCGCTGCCTGGAGATTTCCGCCACCGGGCGTCATTTCAGCGAACGAGCCGATCGCTCATTAAGTGATTTCTTGCGTAAGGTGAGATGCGAAGAGCGTTAGCTTTTATGATCCCCGGCGTAGTTGCCGGGGATCATCGAGCCGATTAGAAGTTGTAGCCGACCACGAAGTAACCACCCCAGCCGGTAGAGCGGACGTTAAAGTCGCCGTCGCCGAAGTTCAGCTTCGCGTCATCCGCCCACTGGCCGCCGTTGTGGAAGTAACGCGCCACGACGGAGTAGTGCCAGTGATCGTAGTTCAGCGCCAGGATATGGCTGGATGCGATGGAGTTGCTGGTGCGTGAATGCTTACCGTTCAAATCATAAGCGTTGTCATCGCCCAGATCGGAGCCCCAGTCAAAGTTGGTGAAGCCGATATAGCTCAGTGAACCGCCCCACAGGTCGGTCAGCGGCACGAAGTATTTCACTTTGAAGCGGTAGCCGTCCCACTCGTTCTCGTTTGATGCGCCATAGTTTTGCCACTGATATTTCGCATAGACGTTGAGCGAGAGGCTCATCGGCAGGCCGGTATCGATATCGGTACCCAGACCCATATACCAGGTGCTCTGACGACCGGACTTGTTGCGGCCCATGTCGTAGATATAGTTGTTAGCGAAATACCACTCTTTGAACGGGCCGAAGCTGAGGTCGGTACCGGTCAGTTTGTCGATGGAGAAGCGCGGCTCAATTTCCATAAACAGCGGGGAACCGTGGTTCCAGATACCTTTCGCGTTGGTGTTACCGCCGAAGAAGACCGGCGCATCCATATAGCCATAGAAATCAAACCAGTCTTTCTTGGCGAACGCTTCATATTCCAGATAAGTATCGTTACGGATCTGCGGCCCAAAACGAGTGTGGTAGCTGCCCACCACGTTTACACTCTGGTGCCACCAATCAGACAGGTATTGCGGTTTGTCGTTTTCTGCCGCGCTGGCAGAGAAAGATGCGGAGAGCGCCAGAGCTGCGCCGGCTGCCAGTAATGTTTTTTTCATAATGATGCCACTGTTTAAATTAAGCCTGAAGGCGTTAAAAGAAGCGCCGAAGCGTTTCTAAATATTTCGTATTTCTGTGGCGTCTATTATAGGAATCATTGCTCACAAAAATATGTGTTGTTTCACATAACGAACACATGCGTAATCGATTGCGTTCACGATTTTATGCATTTCTTGCGGGAATGCCACCGAAATTCATAAATTCTGGCAATTTTTAGTGAACTGAATGGAAAATCTGTAAGTGGATTAGCATGAGGGGAGGGGAGCCGGATGTTCAGGGCATCCGGCTGAGGGCGTTACGGCGTGTTTGCGGGCTGGATATCGTGGATGCGGACAAAGCCAACCTGCTCGGGCGTTACGCCATTCAGGCGTAGCGGAATATCGACGTCGCTCGGCGCCAGAACGCTTGCCGGCGCGCTAATCAGCTGATTTTGTACGTTAACTTCCTGATAGCTATCGGTGGTACCGCTGATCTGCCCGGAGGCGACCGTCGCGCTAAAGGCCGGCAGCGGATCGTTTGATTCACCCTGGATACGCAGGGTCAGGCGGGTACCGTCGCCATCCGGCGCGATATTGAGCAGCGACATGCGCAGCGTACCAATCTGACTTTTGAGACGGGCCGGTGTTTTCGCCTCCGGCAACAGGTATACGCCGCTGCTCGATTTCGCATTCAGTACGTTTTGCTGGGTAATTTTGACCGTTTGCTGGTTGAGCTGGGTCATCTCTTTGCTCAGCGTGCTCACGCTCTGGTTCATCTGGCGGATTTCGCTTTGCTGCGCGCAGGCGCTGAGGGTGAAAATGCTACCCACAATGGCCAGCTTTAAATAACGTCTTGTCATAGTTGGGATTCCGTTAACAGAGGATGCTTAATGGTAGACCGATCGGATAATCGCACTATAGATCCTTTGTCTCAAAAGCTCTTTCTTTGTTGTCGGGTCACTTCGCGGTAAACTACCCGTTAGTTTAACTACATGTCAGGACGCGCCATGCATTGCCCTTTCTGTTTCGCCGTAGATACCAAAGTTATCGACTCTCGTCTGGTGGGCGAGGGCTCTTCCGTGCGTCGTCGTCGTCAGTGTCTGGTCTGTAATGAACGTTTTACGACGTTTGAAGTGGCGGAACTGGTGATGCCGCGAGTCGTAAAAAGCAACGACGTGCGCGAGCCTTTTAATGAGGACAAACTGCGCAGCGGTATGCTGAAAGCGCTGGAGAAGCGCCCGGTCAGCTCAGACGATGTCGAAATGGCGGTTAACCATATAAAAACCCACCTGCGCGGGACCGGCGAGCGGGAAGTGCCGAGCAAAATGATCGGCAACCTGGTGATGGAACAGCTGAAAAAGCTCGATAAAGTCGCCTACATCCGCTTTGCTTCCGTCTATCGCAGCTTCGAAGATATCAAAGAGTTTGGCGAAGAGATCGCCCGCTTACAGGACTGAGCCCATGCAGGATGAAATATACATGGCGCGAGCGCTGAAGCTGGCCGCGCGCGGACGCTTCACCACGCACCCAAACCCGAATGTCGGCTGCGTGATCGTTAAAGATGGCCAGATCGTCGGCGAAGGTTTTCACTATCGCGCCGGTGAACCGCACGCGGAAGTGCACGCGTTGCGCATGGCGGGCGAAAAAGCGAAAGGCGCGACGGCGTACGTCACGCTGGAGCCCTGTAGCCATCACGGGCGAACGCCGCCGTGCTGCGAGGCGCTGATTGCCGCAGGGGTGACCCGCGTGGTTGCGGCGATGCAGGATCCGAACCCGCAGGTCGCGGGTCGCGGTTTGTACCGTTTGCAGCAGGAAGGGGTCGACGTCAGTCACGGGCTGATGATGAACGAAGCCGAGGCGCTGAATAAAGGTTTTCTTAAGCGGATGCGCACCGGTTTTCCCTGGATTCAGTTAAAAATGGGCGCATCGCTGGATGGGCGCACGGCGATGGCCAGCGGAGAGAGCCAGTGGATCACCTCACCGCAGGCGCGGCGCGATGTGCAGCGCCTGCGCGCGCAAAACCACGCCATCCTGACCAGCAGCGCGACGGTGCTGGCGGATGACCCGGCGCTAACCGTACGCTGGGACGAGCTCAACGCCGACACTCAGGCGCTGTACCCGCAGGAAAACCTGCGCCAGCCTTTGCGTATCGTTATCGATAGTCAGAATCGCGTCACGCCGCAGCATCGTATCGTGGAGCAGGCGGGTGAAACGCTGTTTGCCCGTACCCGTGCAGATGAACGCCAGTGGCCGGAGAACGTACGCACGCTGCTGGTGCCGGAGCATAACGGTCGCCTGGACCTGGTGGTCCTGATGATGCTGCTGGGCAAACAGCAAATTAACTCGATCTGGGTGGAAGCAGGCCCCACCCTTGCCGGCGCGCTGCTGGAGGCCGGGCTGGTGGACGAGCTTATCGTCTATATTGCGCCTAAACTGTTAGGCAGCGATGCGCGCGGATTATGTGTACTGCCGGGGCTTGAGAAACTTGAGCAAGCACCCCATTTCAAATTCAATGAGATACGTCATGTAGGCCCGGATATTTGCCTGCATTTAGTGAACGCTTGATTTCCCCGGACAAAAGGGAAAGCAGTGCGCCGATTATTATGATAGAATCCGCCCCCCTTGCGGGGCCAAATGAACTGAACCCGAAGGAAGAGTATGAACATTATTGAAGCTAACGTTGCTACCCCGGACGCTCGCGTCGCCATCACCATCGCGCGTTTCAACAACTTTATCAACGACAGCCTGCTGGATGGCGCGATTGACGCCCTGAAGCGTATTGGCCAGGTCAAAGATGAAAACATTACCGTGGTTTGGGTTCCAGGCGCGTATGAGCTGCCGCTGGCGGCTGATGCACTGGCGAAAACCGGTAAGTATGACGCAGTGATCGCGCTGGGTACCGTTATCCGTGGCGGCACCGCGCACTTTGAATATGTGGCTGGCGGTGCAAGCAATGGCCTGGCGCACGTCGCTCAGGACAGCGGAATCCCGGTAGCCTTCGGTGTTCTGACCACAGAAAGTATTGAACAAGCCATCGAACGCGCTGGCACCAAAGCCGGTAACAAAGGCGCTGAAGCCGCGTTGACCGCGCTGGAAATGATTAACGTATTGAAAGCCATCAAGGCCTGATTTTTGTAAGGGGAATTCCGTGAAACCTGCTGCTCGTCGCCGCGCCCGTGAGTGTGCTGTCCAGGCGCTTTACTCCTGGCAGTTGTCCAAAAACGACATCGCTGATGTCGAATACCAGTTCCTGGCGGAACAGGATGTGAAAGATGTAGACGTTCTGTATTTCCGCGAACTGCTGTCCGGAGTGGCGACTAACAGCGCGTATCTCGACGGCCTGATGAAGCCGTATCTTTCTCGTCTGCTGGACGAGCTGGGTCAGGTGGAAAAAGCGGTGCTGCGTATCGCACTGTTTGAGCTGTCAAAGCGTAGCGATGTACCGTACAAAGTTGCGATTAACGAAGCCATCGAACTGGCGAAAACCTTTGGCGCTGAAGATAGCCATAAGTTTGTCAACGGCGTGCTGGACAAAGCTGCCCCGGTAATTCGTCCCAACAAAAAGTAAATTCCAGGGCCGGTTTTTGCAGAGTCTCACTTCTGCAAACCGGCCTTATTCTTTTCTTTTTCTGAGGCATAACGTATGGCATGCGGCGAATTTTCCCTGATTGCCCGTTATTTTGATCGCGTAAAAAGCGCACGTCTTGATGTTGAAACCGGCATTGGCGACGACTGCGCGCTCCTGAACATCCCCGAGAAAAAAACGCTGGCAATCAGCACCGACACCCTGGTGGCGGGAAACCATTTTTTACCCGATATCGACCCTGCCGACCTCGCCTATAAAGCGCTGGCGGTCAACCTGAGCGACCTGGCGGCAATGGGCGCTGAACCGGCGTGGCTAACCCTGGCCCTGACCCTGCCGGAAGCGGACGAAGCCTGGCTTGAGGCCTTTAGCGACAGCCTGTTCGTGCAGCTTAATTATTACGATATGCAGCTCATTGGCGGCGATACCACGCGCGGACCGCTGTCGATGACGCTGGGTATTCACGGCTATGTGCCGACGGGACGCGCTTTGAAGCGCTCCGGGGCAAAGCATGGCGACTGGATTTACGTCACCGGCACGCCGGGAGACAGCGCAGCGGGTCTGGCGATTTTGCAGGATCGGCTGCAGGTTGAAGATGACGCCGACGCGGATTATCTCCTGGCGCGCCATCTGCGTCCGCTGCCGCGGGTTCTGCAGGGGCAGGCGCTGCGCGATTTGGCGAACGCCGCCATCGATCTCTCCGACGGCCTGATTTCTGACCTGGGGCATATTCTCAAGGCCAGCGGCTGCGGCGCGCGCGTCGATCTTGATGCGATGCCGTTCTCGGATGCGATGCTGCGCCAGGTTGAGCCTGAGCAGGCGCTGCGCTGGGCGCTCTCCGGCGGTGAAGATTACGAGCTGTGCTTTACCGTACCTGAACTCAATCGCGGGGCGCTGGACGTGGCCCTTGCCAACCTCGGCGCGCGTTTTACCTGCATTGGGCAGATCCTGCCGGAATCGGAAGGTCTGCAGTTCACACGCGAAGGTAAGCCCGTCACGCTCGATTTTAAGGGATACGATCATTTTGGCGCGTAGTAGAGATGTGGCGAAAAGCCGCCTGAAGATGAGCAACCCCTGGCATCTGCTGGCAACGGGATTTGGCAGCGGCCTTAGCCCCGTGGTTCCCGGCACTATGGGATCGCTGGCGTCGATCCCCTTCTGGTATTTGCTGACCTTACTCCCCTGGCAGCTCTATTCGCTGGCGGTGATGATGAGCATCTGCATTGGCGTCTATATTTGCCACCGTACGGCGAAAGATATGGGTACCCACGATCATGGCAGCATTGTCTGGGATGAGTTTGTCGGGATGTGGATCACCCTGATGGCTCTACCGACGATGGACTGGCAGTGGGTCGCCGCTGGATTTGTGATTTTCCGCCTCTTTGATATGTGGAAGCCGTGGCCCATCCGCTGGTTCGACCGCAATATCCACGGCGGGATGGGGATCATGGTGGACGATATTGTCGCCGGGGTGATTTCCGCCGGGGTGCTGTACGTGATTGGCCACCACTGGCCGATTGGTCTTTTTTAAACCAGTCTGGCCCGGCTGGCCTGGCGCCTCTGGGAAATTGAGCAGGCAGGCTTTTCCCGGAGGCGGTGGTGAACTCGTCGTCCGCAGATGCTGGTGAACCTGTAGCCCGGCTAAGCGCAGCGCGAGCCGGGAATCGGCAGGGAACCGCGCGTTACTTGAACCCCACAATCGGGTGCGGTTTATACGGCGTCTCCAGCTTTTCAATCTGATCCGGCGTCAGCGTTAAATCGACCGCATGCAGCAGCTCATCCAGCTGCTCCTGCCTTGAGGCGCCGATAATCGGCGCGGCCACGCCCGGCTTGCTCAATAGCCAGGCCAGCGCCACCTGCGCGCGGTTGCCGTCAAGCTCTTCCGCGACTTCGGCCAGGTTTGTCGCGATCAGTTCATCATTCTCATCAGTGGCATTGTAGAGCGCCTTCCCGACTTCATCGGATACCAGACGGGCGGTGGTTTCTCCCCACGGACGGGTCAGGCGACCGCGCGCCAGCGGACTCCACGGCATCACCGCGACGCCTTCACGGCTGCACAGCGGCAGCATTTCGTTTTCTTCTTCACGATAAATCAGATTGTAGTGATCCTGCATGGTGACGAAGCGGGCCCAGTTATTCTGCCGCTGTAGCGCTAACGCCTGGGCAAACTGACGGGCATGCATTGACGATGCGCCGATATAGCGGGCTTTACCCGCCTTGACGATGTCGTTTAGCGCTTCGAGAGTTTCTTCAATGGGCGTGGTGTAATCCCAGCGATGGATTTGCAGCAGATCGACATACTCCATGCCGAGGCGGCGCAGGCTGTCGTCAATGGAGCGCAGGATCTGCGCGCGCGACAGTCCCTGCGGCAGATCGCCCACCTGATGGTAAACCTTGGTGGCGACGATCACGGAATCGCGACGAGCATACTCACGCAGCGCGCGCCCGAGGATCTCTTCGCTGCTGCCGTCAGAGTAGTTATTCGAGGTGTCGAAGAAGTTAATGCCGCCCTCGAGGGCGTATTTTATCAGCGGGCGGCTGCTCTCTTCCGGTAAGGTCCATGCATGGTTACCGCGGTCCGGTTCGCCAAAGGTCATACAGCCGAGGCAGAGTCGGGAAACGCGGAGATCGGTATCGCCAAGAGGGATATAGTGCATAGTGCGCTCCTGCTACGGGTAAAGGGTATCCTTTAAGCATAGCAGGAGCGGTGGCGGCAATTATGCCAGCCAGGCGTGGATTTTGGCTTCTATTCCGGCGGCGTCCAGGCCGAGGTCGGCGTGCGCTTCTTCCTGGGTTCCCTGCGGGATAAAGAAATCAGGCAGGCCGAGATTGAGCACAGGAACCGCGCGGCGGCGGGACATCAGCAGCTCATTCACGCCGCTGCCCGCACCGCCCATAATGGCATTCTCTTCCAGGGTGACCAGCACTTCGTGTTCTGCGGCCAGCTGTAGCACCAGCGCTTCATCCAGCGGTTTGGCAAAGCGCATATCCACCAGGGTGGCGTTAAGCTTTTCCGCGACTTTTGCCGCCTGCGGCAGCAGCGTGCCGAAGTTCAGAATCGCGATTTTTTCACCTTCGCGTTTCACTACGCCTTTACCGATAGGCAGCGAGGCCAGCGGTTCAAACGCCGCGCCGGTACCGGAGCCGCGCGGATAGCGCACCGCGCTCGGGCCGTCGTTGTAGTGATAACCGGTATACAGCATCTGGCGGCACTCGTTCTCATCGCTGGGGGTCATGATGACCATGTCAGGAATACAGCGCAGGAAGGAGATATCAAACGCGCCCTGATGGGTTTGCCCATCGGCGCCGACGATACCCGCACGGTCGATAGCGAACAGCACCGGCAGCTTCTGGATGGCGACATCGTGAATCACCTGATCGTAGGCGCGCTGCAGGAAGGTGGAGTAGATCGCCACCACCGGCTTATAGCCGCCGATCGCCAGGCCGGCGGCAAAGGTCACCGCGTGCTGCTCGGCAATGGCCACGTCGAAATACTGGTCGGGGTATTTTTTCGAGAACTCGACCATCCCTGAACCTTCGCGCATCGCTGGCGTGACGGCCATCAGCTTGTCATCTTTCGCGGCGGTTTCGCACAGCCAGTCGCCAAAGATTTTCGAGTAAGAGGGCAGGCCGCCGCTGCTTTTCGGCAGCACGCCGCTGGTGTGATCGAATTTTGGCACCGCGTGGAAGGTGATCGGGTCTTTTTCGGCGGGCTCATAGCCGCGGCCTTTTTTGGTCATAATATGCAGGAACTGCGGCCCTTTCAGGTCGCGCATATTCTTCAGCGTATTTACCAGACCGATAACATCATGACCGTCCACCGGCCCAATGTAGTTAAAGCCCAGCTCTTCAAACAGGGTCCCCGGAACCACCATCCCTTTGATATGTTCCTCGGTGCGTTTGAGCAGCTCTTTAATCGGCGGCACGCCAGAGAAGACCTTTTTGCCGCCTTCGCGCAGCGTGGAGTAGAGTTTGCCGGAGAGCAGCTGCGCCAGATGATTGTTTAGCGCACCGACGTTCTCGGAGATCGACATTTCGTTGTCGTTGAGCACCACCAGCAGATCGGGTTTGATATCGCCAGCGTGGTTCATCGCTTCAAACGCCATCCCGGCGGTTATCGCCCCGTCGCCGATTACGCAAACCGCGCGGCGCTGCTTATCCTCTTTGGCTGCGGCGATAGCTATGCCGATTCCGGCAGAGATGGAGGTCGACGAGTGGCCGACGCTCAGGACGTCATACTCGCTTTCTCCGCGCCACGGGAAGGGGTGCAGCCCGCCTTTCTGGCGGATGGTGCCGATCCGATCGCGGCGTCCGGTCAGAATTTTATGCGGGTAAGCCTGGTGGCCGACGTCCCAGATTAGGCGATCGAAAGGCGTGTTGTAGACGTAGTGCAGCGCCACGGTTAGTTCTACCGTACCGAGCCCGGAGGCAAAGTGTCCGCTAGAGCGGCTGACGCTGTCCAGCAGATAACGCCGCAGTTCGTCGCACAGTTTCGGCAGGCTATCTTTCGGCAACAAACGCAACTCCTGGGTGGAATCCACCAGCGCCAGGGTCGGGTATTTGGCAATATCAAAACTCATCAGAGACTCATTTATTGTTTATTTATCACGCTGAATTATGTAATTCGCGAGCGCTTCCAGTGCCGTGGTATCCAGAGATTGCGCGGCCAGCTCAGTTAACGACCGGCGGGCGTCGGTAATCAGGTCAAAGGCCTTTTTCCGGGCTTGCTCGAGTCCCAAAAGGGCGGGGTAGGTACTTTTGCCCAGCTGCTGGTCGGCTCCCTGACGTTTGCCAAGTGTGGCAGTATCCCCTACCACGTCGAGAATGTCATCCTGGACCTGGAAGGCGAGACCGATGTTCTCGGCGTAGCGATCGAGAGCGGGTAGCGCCCTGCGTCCGGCTTCACCTGCGCTCAGCGCGCCCATTCGTACCGCGGCGCGAATCAACGCGCCGGTCTTATGGCGGTGAATTCGCTCCAGCGACGTCAGATCAACCTGATGGCCTTCCGCTTCCAGATCCAGCGCCTGACCGCCGCACATACCCGCGATGCCGCTGGCCTGGGCCAGCTCAGAAATCATCGCCAGGCGATCGCGATCCGGCACTTCCGGCATCGGCGCATCACTCAGTATAGAAAACGCCAGCGTTTGTAGGGCGTCTCCGGCAAGAATTGCGTTCGCTTCGCCGAATTTTATATGGCAGGTCGGCTGGCCGCGGCGTAAATCGTCATCGTCCATCGCCGGGAGATCATCGTGCATCAGCGAATAGGCATGGATGCATTCGACGGCGGCGGCAGGGGCATCCAGCGTAGCGCGGCTAACGCCAAACATATCGCCGGTCGCGTAAACCAGGAACGGGCGCAGGCGTTTGCCGCCTAATAGTGCGCCATACTGCATGGCTTCGACCAGCGGAGTGTTCTGAAAGGGCTGCGGAGCGATAAAACGGCGCAGCGCTTCGTTAGCCTGCTCGACGCACGTCTGTAGCTGTTGCGGGAAGTCCATTTATTCAGCGTCCGGCGTAAAAGGGGTAAGCGGCGCGTCTTCGCTATCCGCCAGCAGAATTTGTACGCGCTGTTCGGCCTGCTGCAGCTTTGCCTGCCCCTGGCGCGCCAGCTGGATCCCGCGCTCGAATTCGCCGAGCGCTTCTTCTAACGGCAGCGAGCCGCTTTCCAGACGATTAACAATTTGCTCCAGCTCGCCCAGGGCGGTTTCAAAGCTGGCCGGGGCCTCATTTTTCTTTGGCATAGTGAATATAGACTCTTGTAATGTCTCGATGGCTATCAATATGGTAACGAAGTCGCGCGGTTAATCAAATAACGCGCAATGCCAGGTGAAAAGCGTCCAATAGTGGTATACTCCGCGCCCTGGATGCAGACGCCAGTCGCGCCTGTACAACTTTTTATGCTTAAAGCCCCGTCGGGCTAGCCAACGACGGGCTTGCCAACGAATAGTGTCGCCATGAAGTTTATCATTAAATTGTTCCCGGAAATCACCATCAAAAGCCAATCTGTGCGATTGCGCTTCATTAAAATTTTAACCGGGAACATTCGTAACGTTCTCAAAAACTATGATGAGACGCTTGCCGTCGTTCGTCACTGGGATCATATCGAGGTCCGGGCGAAGGATGAAAACCAGCGTCCGGCTATTCGCGATGCCCTGACCCGTATCCCCGGTATCCACCATATTCTGGAAGTCGAAGACGTTCCTTATACCTCTCTGCACGATATTTTCGAGCAGACGCTGCCGCTGTGGCGTGACGCGCTGGAAGGTAAAACGTTCTGCGTGCGCGTTAAGCGTCGCGGTAAGCATGAGTTTACCTCAATCGAAGTGGAGCGCTACGTCGGCGGCGGTTTGAACCAGCATATTGAAACGGCGCGAGTGAAGCTGACCGACCCTGATGTGACGGTTAACCTCGAGATCGAAAACGATCGCCTGCTGCTGGTTAAAGGGCGCTACGAAGGTATCGGCGGTTTCCCGATCGGCACCCAGGAAGACGTGCTGTCGCTCATTTCCGGCGGTTTCGACTCCGGCGTTTCCAGCTATATGCTGATGCGCCGCGGCTGCCGCGTGCATTACTGCTTCTTTAACCTCGGCGGCGCGGCCCATGAAATCGGCGTGCGTCAGGTCGCGCACTATCTGTGGAACCGCTTCGGCAGCTCACACCGCGTGCGCTTCGTGGCGATTAACTTCGAGCCGGTGGTGGGTGAGATCCTTGAGAAAGTCGACGACGGTCAGATGGGCGTGGTGCTCAAGCGCATGATGGTGCGCGCGGCGTCAAAAGTCGCCGAGCGCTACGGCGTCCAGGCGCTGGTCACCGGCGAGGCGTTAGGCCAGGTTTCCAGCCAGACGCTGACCAACCTGCGCCTGATCGACAACGTCTCGGATACGCTGATTCTGCGTCCGCTGATTTCGCACGATAAAGAGCACATTATTGACCTCGCGCGTGAAATCGGCACTGAAGATTTTGCCCGCACCATGCCGGAATACTGCGGCGTTATCTCGAAGAGCCCCACCGTGAAAGCGGTGAAGGCGAAGATCGAGGCGGAAGAAGAGCACTTCGATTTCAGCATCCTTGAGAAAGTGGTGGCGGAAGCGAGCAACATTGATATCCGCGATATCGCTCAGCAGACCGAGCAGGACGTAGTGGAAGTGGAAACCGTCAGCGGTTTTGGCCCTGACGACGCGATCCTCGATATCCGCTCTATCGACGAGCAGGACGATAAGCCGCTGAAGGTGGAAGGCGTGGACGTGGTTTCTCTGCCGTTCTATAAGCTGAGCACCAAATTTGGCGATCTCGACCAGAGTAAAACCTGGCTGCTGTGGTGCGAGCGTGGGGTGATGAGCCGCCTGCAGGCGCTGTATCTGCGCGAGCAGGGCTTTGAAAACGTGAAGGTATATCGCCCCTAGTTCTTCAGGAGCAAGGCGCAATCATGAAAACGGCAACCCTGGGTTGCCGTTTTGCATTTATTCGTAGTAGTTATAAATTCCTGCCGCCATCACCAGCTGTGAAGCGACTTCGTGCGCTTTTTCGCGTCCAACCAGCAGGTCGATCATCTTCAAGGCGAAATCAATTGAGGTTCCCGGCCCCTGGCTGGTGAGCAGCTTAACGCGAGCGTCCCAGACGACGCGCTTATCCTGCCACTGCTCGGCGGGGATGCGTTCTTTCAGCGCCGGAAAGCCGGTCATATTGCCGATGGGGAAAAGGTTGTGCGGCACCAGCACGGTCGGCGCCGCGGCGCAAATCGCCGCAACGATGCGCCCGGAAAGATGGAATTGACGTACTGTTTCAACCAGCAGCGGGCTGTCGCGAAAGCACTCCGCACCCTTAATGCCGCCGGGCAGAACAAGGATATCGAAGTCGCCATCGGCCACTTCGACCAGCGGCGCATCGGCCAGTAGCTTAACGCCGCGCGAGCAGACAATGGTCAGGCTGCCATCGCTGGCAACGCTGGCGGTCGTGACCTTTACGCCGCCGCGAACGAGTAAATCAATGGTGGTGACCGCTTCGGTCTCTTCGCTACCAGGGGCGAGGCAAATCAGTGCCGACGCGCTCATATTCATTCTCCTTACGCTTTACCAGCTCAAACAGGCGGGTATTCTCAGGTACGGCGATACCGTGGGCTCGGGCGCGTTTTAACAGATAACCGGTGATATAGTCGATTTCCGTATGGCGCTGGGCGAGAATATCCTGCAGCATGGAGGAGGTATTTTCTGCCGTACTTTCAATAACCTGATGTACATAGAATAACAGGTTTTCCGGCGAGGTATGCATCCCCTCGCGATCCATCACCGCCGCAACTTCATAACAAATCGCGGCGACCTCCTGCGGGTATTCGCGTAAATCGCCGTTCTGACAGTTTTTTAACGCCGTCAGCGGGTTAATCACACAGTTTACCGCCAGCTTGCTCCAGGTCGCGGGGTAGATATTGTTATGCCAGGCGACGTCGGGCAGCACGCTCTGCAGTACATCAGCGAGATAGCTATAATCCTCAGGGTAGGCTTTCGCTGGGCCAATATGGCTGGTGCCGTTGGCGACGTGGACGATTACGTTGCCGTCGCGGCGGGCCGCCTGCGTTGTCGAAGCCAGAAGCAGCGGCTGTTTGAGGCTCTTAAGCTCGTCAACGGTACCCATACCGTTGTGCATGAGCAGAACAGGTACTGACGACGGCAGGATGGCGCTCAGGTTTTTTACCGCGTTAGAGACCTGCCAGGCTTTGAGGGTGACCAGCAGCAGGTCGCTGCTGGCGAGAAAATCAGGATCGTTAGCGGTAAACGATTCATTAAACACGCTGCCGTCGGTTTCAATCACATTGACGCTACAGAATGGCTGTGGGACGCGTAACCAGCCCTGGACTTCATGTCCGTGTTTGTACAGCGCAGTTAGCCATAACTGTCCCAGTGCACCGCATCCGAGTACGGTTACTTTCATTATTCCTCCTCACCTGTGAGTGCTGCATCAGGTGCTCATGGCTAAAGTATAGCGTTATCAGTTATCCTTTCGGGATAACAAGTTGAGTTATGTCGCGTTGAGGGTATTATGCAACGCAAAAGAAACTGAAGGAGAGGAAAAGATGCCATCTTTCGATATTGTCTCTGAAGTCGATCTTCAGGAAGTTCGAAACGCCGTAGAGAACGCGACCCGCGAAGTTGAATCGCGTTTTGATTTCCGTAACGTCGAAGCGAGCTTTGAGCTGAACGAAAAAAACGAGACCATCAAGGTCCTCAGCGAGTCTGATTTCCAGATTAACCAGCTGTTGGATATTCTGCGCGCCAAGCTGCTGAAACGCGGAATTGAGGGCAGTTCTATCGAAGTGCCGGACGAGTTCGTGCACAGCGGTAAAACCTGGTTTGTCGATGCGAAGCTGAAGCAGGGCATTGAGAGCGCGACGCAGAAAAAAATCGTCAAGCTGATTAAAGACAGCAAGCTGAAAGTACAGGCGCAGATCCAGGGCGAAGAGATTCGCGTTACCGGTAAATCTCGCGACGACCTGCAGGCGGTTATGGCGCTGGTGCGCGGCGGTGATTTAGGCCAGCCGTTCCAGTTCAAAAACTTCCGCGATTAAAAGAGTCCCGTCTGTCGGCCGGGCACGGCGTTAGCCGCCGCCCGGCAGGACACAAAGCTCCGCTCAGAACCGTTTTTGCCTGCCTGAACAAAGGTGCTCGTTTTTATATCCCTTTGATTGCCTGCTCAATTTCAAAGCGGTTAGTGATCTTGCTGTCGATTTTGATATACACCGAACGCTCTTCGCTAATCACCAGCACCTCTTTGACGCCCTCTTTAGCCCGTAAGCGCGCTTCGAGCATTTTGTCCGCGGCGATATCCTCCGGGATCTCGACCCGCAGGCTGCTAACGTACGGCGGCTCGCTCATGGTGCTGGCCACCAGCAGCCACAGCATCGCCAGCAGGGCGCCGAGCAGGAAGACGGTTTGCGAATCAAAAAAGCCATCCACCCAGCCGCCGAGCGCTCCGCCGATGGCCACGCCAAGGAACTGGCTGGTGGAGTAAATGCCCATCGCGGTGCCTTTATATCCGGCCGGTGATTCTTTACTGATTAACGACGGCAGCAGCGCTTCCAGCAGGTTAAACGCGAGGAAAAATAGCTGAACGCCGGCGACCAGCTCCCAGAAATAGCCTCCGGCACCCCAGAGTACGATTTCAGCAATCAGCAGGATGGCGACGCACAGCAGAAAGACGCGCTTCATTTTGCGCTTCACTTCGGCGTAGATAATAAACGGCACCACCGCGACAAATGAGACCAGCATGGTGACCAGATAGATTTTCCAGTGCTCGGCGGCGGGGAAACCGGCGGCCTCAAGCTGGCCCGGCAGAGCGACAAACGTGGACATCAGCATGATATGCAGGCACATAATGCCGAAATTGAGCTTCAGGAGTTTTGGCTCAGCAAGAACTTTGCTGAAGCAGCCTTTCACCATACCGGACTCGCGGTTCAGCACGTGATTCTGGCTGTTCGGCACCACCCATAGCGTCAGCAGGATGCCGAGCGTCGCCAGAACAGCAATCATCCAGAACAGGGCGTGCAGGCCGAGCTGGTGGGTAACGACAGGCCCGAGAACCATGGCGATAGCAAAGGTGACGCCAAAGCTAACGCCGATAAACGCCATGGCTTTAGTGCGGTTTTGCTCGCGGGTTAAATCGGAAAGCAGCGCCATGACCGCGGCGGCAATCGCCCCGGAGCCCTGCAGCGCGCGGCCAAGAATAATGCCCCAGATAGAGTCAGAAAGCGCGGCGATAACGCTGCCGACAACGAAGATTAACAGGCCGCCGACGATCAGCGGCTTACGGCCAATGCGATCAGAAAGCAGCCCGAAAGGTATCTGGAATAGCGCCTGGGCCAGCCCGTAAATTCCAATTGCCAGTCCGATAAGGGCTTCGCTTGCGCCCTGTAACGCCATGCCGTAAGTGGTCAGAACCGGCAGGACCATAAACATGCCGAGCATGCGCAAAGAGAATACGGTCCCCAAACCCCAGGTCGCACGCAGTTCGCCTGGCGTCATTTTATTATCGTTCATTACCACCTCAATATAAAAACTGCGCATAGTGTAGTGGGGGGAAACAGAAGCGTAAATAAATGTTTGTTTAACAGATATTACGACTGTGTTGCATGATGAGGTGAGTACGGTAGAAAGAAAAAACCAGTGGAGGGGCCTCCACTGGTGTTCAGCGGTTATTGGCAGTTAAAGTCAACCCACTGGCCGCCTGCGTCGGCGGATTTGACGCACTGCTCAACCCAGTAAACGCCGTGAAGACCGGCTTCGACGTCCGGATACCAGAAGGTCTCCAGGAACGCCTGGTCCCCGCGATCCATCGCGTCGATGGCGATAGCGTAGCGGCGATAGAGGTTGGCCCACGCCTCGAACAGCCCTTCAGGGTGACCGCCGCCAATGCGGTCGTCCGCCAGCGCCTGCTGGCTGAGATAGGGCATTCCGCGCTCGAGGACGCGGGCCGGTTCGCCCTGTACCTCATAGCTGAGCTGATTTGGACGCTCATCCCACCATTCGATGCTGGCTTTTTCGCCAATAACGCGGACTTTTTGCGAGTGCATCGCGCCGCTGTTGACCGCGCTGGTCCACAGTGAGCCAACGGCGCCGTTGTTATATTCCATCAGCACAAAGGCGTTATCTTCCAGCGGCGCGCGAGATTTGACGAAGCTTTGACGCGCGCACATCAGGCGGGTGATGTTCAGGTTCGGCACCATCGTCTCGGCAATAAATAGCGGATGGGTCGCCAGATCCCCCAGCACATAGCTAGGGCCGGCATATTTGGGCGTTACCCGCCAGCGGGTGGATTCAGCCTGTAGCTCAACGGCTTCATTATGAAAACCGTGGGCGAACTGCATATTAATAATGCGGATCTCGCCGAGCATCCCTTCCGCTATCATCTGCCGCGCCTGCTGGATCATCTGGTGCCCGGCATAGCCGTACGTGACGCCGATAATTTTATTCTGCTTTTTGCTTAGCGCCAGCAGCTCGCGCGCTTCGTCGGCGGTAAAGCACAGCGGTTTTTCGCAAATAACGTGCAGCCCGGCTTCAAGCGCCGCTTTAGTGATGGCGAAGTGAGTATTGTTCGGCGTAGTGACCGATACGGCTTCAATGCCGTCAGGGCGTTTGGCCTCCTCCGCGAACAGCGTTTGGTAATCGGCGTAGCAGCGTTCAGGAGCGATGCCGAGCTGCTCGCCGAATTGACGACCGCGCTCGGCATCGATATCAAGCGCGCCGGCGAGCAGAGTAAAGACGTTGTCGCGAAGCGCCGCACAGCGGTGGCTGTAGCCAATCTGGCTGGTGCCGCCGCCGCCGACCATGCCCCAGCGCAGGGAGCGGGATAAGGGTTTCATGCCGTTTAACATGATGGTGCACTCCTCAATGATAGAGATCCTACGGATTTCAGATGTTCTTCTGTGTACCCGCGCTCGCCGAGCGCGGGCCTGGTTCTAAGGTTTTACATCTCGCCACGGGCTTCGCGTTCTTTCAGGTCATGCATGATCTGCGGGTATTGCTTATCCAGGCGATAAAACAGCAGGGTGATAATGACCACGATCCACAGGAAGAAAGAGCCGTAGAGATAAACGTGGTTAATCATGTCGATAGCGCTTTGCGGCTGAACGCCGGATCCGCTGCTGGAGCTGACGTAACCCGCCATGCTCAGCAGGCCGGAGATAACCGCGGCGGCAATACCTGCGCCGAGTTTCGTCCCAACGGAACCGGCGGAGAAGATCATCCCTTCCTGTCTGACGCGCGTTTTCCACTGGCCGAATTCGACGGCATCGCCGCAGAATCCGAACAGCACGGCGTTCAGCGGGGCGAAGCCAATACCGCGAATAATCGCGTTTGCCAGCGCCCAGTGGTAATCATCAGAGTTAAACATAAACAGCACCTGGCCGATGGTCGCCAGCACGATGCCGCAGAGGGCAACGTTGCGTTTACCGTATTTGCGGATGGGCACGGAGCTCAGGAAGGTGAAAATAATAATGCAGGCGGTTTCGGCAACGAAAATGGAGCTATAGAAGGTATCGTCACCGAGCACGTAGCGGCAGTAGTAAGGCAGCGCGATCCCTACCACGGTGTAGTACACGCTTTGCGCGGTCCACAGGATGGCGCTGGCCCAGAAGTACTGGTTACGAAAAAGCGCGGAAAGCTGGGTTTTTACCGGTACGTTTCCCTGTTTTTCTCGCGCTTTGATGACCACCTTCTCTTCGCATTTATAAAAGCAAAACAGCAGCAACAGCAGCGCCAGAAAAGCCCAAATAGACATGGTTTTGATCCACGCGGCCTGATCGTCGCCAAAGTACTTCACCAGCGGCAAAGTGCAGGCAACGGCGAGAATACGACCAAAAGGCGACATCGACATTCGGGTGATGCTGAGCATATCCCTTTCCCAGGAGGCGCGGGTCATCATCGCAGAGAGGCTGCCGTAGGGGAGGTTGATGGCGGTATAGCACACGGTGGTGCAGAAGTTATAGGCGACCAGCAGATAGAGAAACTGCAGCGTGCCGGTGGTCTGCGGGACGGTGAACAGTAAAATTGCCGATACGGCGTAGGGCACGCTCATCCACAGCAGCCAGGGGCGTGATTTACCCCAGCGAGAGTTTGTACGTTCCACCATCAGGCCCATGATGACATCGGAAACGCCGTCAAACAGACGTGAGATCAGCATCACCAGGCCAACGGTGGCGATGCTGATGCCGACATAGTCGGTATAAAACAGGGTTAAAACCGTGCCGATCATGCCGAACACGACGTTACAGGCGGTATCGCCGCCGCCGTAAGCGATTCGGGTAGCCCAGCTTAGCTTATCGCCGCGTGCTGCCGCGGGAGAGAGAAGAATCTGCTGTTCACTCATGGTCAATTCCTTTGTCTGGAAGGACAAGTCAGGACCTCTGCGCCAGTTCCACCGGCACGACCTTATCCTGAATATCAGCCAGAACATAAGGAAATATTTATTTCATTTCAATGTTTGTTTGGAATTTAATTTCTGTATATGCGAGGCGGATCGAAAAACCGTAAAAATTGAGCCGTAAATTTTTTGGCTACAGCTATCAAGCCATTCTGATTGATAAGGTTATTAAGTGTTTTTCTGAACGATATTTGATTTGTTTATTGTATGGATTTAATGATTTTGCGCTGTGATTTTGTGAAGTGAATCGATACTGCATGGCATTTTTATTTTTCATTGCTCATTTAAATGAAATTAATTTTTCTTTTTTGGCAGGCGTGTTTTTGAAACACGCCTGCCTTAGCGTCAACGTTTAAAAGGTACTTCTGACGGGCGCGGTTGACGCGGTGGCTCTTGTCGTCGGGCCAGCCGCGAAAATACCTTTGGCCGCCAGCCCGGCGACGGTTATCGCGGCGGGAATGCCAAGGATCAGGAAAACGCTTTCGAAGCTGATATTCAGCGCCAGCATCTCCGCTCCGGCAAAGGCGCTCAGGATCGCGCCCATGCGGCCAACGCCGTGCATCCAGCTGGAGCCGGTAGCCCGTGCTTCGGTAGGATAGTAGCGGGCGGAGAGCGCGTTCATGCCGGTATTGGCGCCGTTTAAGCAGGCTCCGCTGATAAACGCCAGCAGGCAGATGAGCGCAAAGCTTGCAGCGGCATAGCCCATCGCCATCGTAAACAGGCCGCCAACCGCGTAAATCAGCCCGAGCGCCCGATGTGGGTTGATCCGGTCCATTAGCCAGCCCGCAAACAGCGAGCCAAGGGTTCCTCCCGCCTGGTACATTGCGGTCATTACCGCCGCCTGGCCGACCGTTAAGCCCACCTCTTTTACCAGCGTCGGTAGCCAGCTGCCGAGGAGGTAAACCAAAAAAAGCCCCATAAAGTAAACCAGCCAGAGCATCATCGAACCGAAGCGATACTGGCGGGAGAGAACGATGCGCATGGCATTTGCCTGAACGGGCTGGGCCGGGAGGCTGAACTCGGCCTCATCGGGGATTTGTCCCGGATAGAGGCGCTGCATAATCCGCCGAATACGTTCGGCAGGCGCGCGCTTAACGACCAGAAAACGCACCGATTCCGGTAACAGCCAGATCAGGACCGGAGCGAACAGCAGCGGGAGGATCCCGCCAAGCAGCATCAGAGAGTGCCAGCCAAACTGCGGGATTAGCCAGGATGCGGAGAAACCGCCCGCCGCCGCGCCAAAGGTGAAGCCGCAAAAAATAATCGTAATCAGGAACGAGCGCTGGCGCTCCGGCGCATACTCTGACACCAGGGTGCCGATATTCGGCATGGCGGCGCCTAATCCCAGCCCGGTCAGGAAGCGGAAAACCATCATCTGCTCAATATCTTGTGAAAGGGCGGTGGCGATGGTCCAGAAGCCGAAGAAAAAGACGCTATTAATGATAATTTTTTTCCGTCCCAGCCAGTCGGCGAGCGGCCCGGAGAAAATGGCCCCCAGCGCCAGGCCTATCAGCGCGGCGCTGATGACAAAACCGAGTTGGTGATTGCTTACTCCCCATTCCTGCTTCAGCGTCGGGGCGATAAATCCCATGATGGCGATATCAAAGCCGTCCAGCGCGATAACGCAGAAGCCTAAAAACACCACCAGCTTCTGAAAGCGGCTTAGCGGATTGGCGTTGATTAACTCCCTGACGTCCAGGCGTTGAGTCTGTGTCATGGGACTCTCCTTATGCGCAAGGGCGCAGGTAGGACTGCGCGGCGTTAAACAGCAGCTGAGCGCGAGCGAGCGCCGGCAGCGCACCCCGAGCGCCGCTTAGCGGGACCTCGATGGATACCGGCAGCGTGGCCGGAAGCGCCGCCATCAGACCGTGCAGGTCGAGTCCGCCTTCACCGGGGACCTGGCGCGCGGCGCGGGCCTGGTAAATCAGCTCCTGCTCGTCCGCGGGGGGTTGCGGTGAGGCATCGCAAAGCTGCATATAGTTGAGGCAATTTTGCGGTAGCGCCGCGATCGTGGACAGGGATTCGCCGGCCCGCCAGAAGTGAATAGCGTCAATCAAAATACCGATATCGCTGCGGCCGCTGGCGGTGATTAGCGCCCGGGCTTCGGCAATGGTGCGCAGGTGGGTCCAGGGCATGGGCTCCAGGTTCATGGTTAATCCATGCTCCTGGCCGGCTTCGGCAAGCCGGGCGAGATTTTCCGCGCTGCGCGCGCGGTTATCATCGTTTCCTGCCACTAAAACCTGCTTTGCGCCAAGGCGCGCGGCGGTAGTAAGAAAAAGCTGCAAACGAGCGTCCACTGAAAAATCGGGCGTCAGGCGGACGATCTCAACGTCCGAAACGCGAACGCCGGTTTCCATCAGCGCCGCCAGGGTATCGCGTACGGCGGCGGTGTCGCCGAGCATGTCGTAATCCGGATCTGACGGGGTTGCGGGAAGCAGGCGCAGACCAACGTGGGTGAATCCGGTCTGGGCCGCAATGCGTACCTGTTCCGGCGGCGGAACGTCGAGGAGGGTAAGCGCGGCGAGTGAGAGGGTTCGCATGTTCATAAAGGACTCCAGTACAGTTGCAGGTGATTGTTGTTATGCGTATTGCCGTCCCTGGTGGAATGCTTTTACTGCGTTGTTTTATTGAGATTTTCTGCCAGGTTTTTTCCGACCAGATAGCCAAAAGTCATGGCCGGACCCAGCGTGATACCGCCGCTGGGATAGAATCCCCGCATCACGCTCGACATATCGTTGCCGATGGCGAAAAGCCCCTGGATCGGCTGCCGCTGCGCGTTGAGAACACGGGCATTTTCATCGGTGATTAGTCCACTGAAGGAACCCAGCGAGCCGGGCAATATACGTACCGCATAAAAAGGCCCATGGCTGAGTTTCCCGAGCGTGGGGTGGGGCGAGCGGCTGGCGTCACCCTGCGCGCGGTTATAGGCCGAGGCGCCGCGCTGAAAATCCTTATCCTCTCCCTGGTCTACAAAGCCGTTAAACCGGGCGATCGTTTCCGTTAGCTGCTGCGGATTGATGGCGCATGTTTTCGCCAGCGCTTCCGGCGTCTCACCGACGTACAGATAGCCGGTCCGTCGCCAGGCCTCGGGGGTAAACGGGAAGGGGCGAGCATGGCCCAATCCGTAGCGCCGCAGCGCACGGCCGTCGGCAATTAGCCACGCCTGCGGCGTTTCGCCCGACGGCGTCGCGTCCAGCAGCGCGGCAATAAAATCATGATAAGAGTCGGCTTCATTGGTGAAGCGTTTACCGTTAGGCAACACGGCAATAAAGCCGGGCTTAGCGCGCTCAACCAGATGCGGGAACGGCAACTGCAGTCCGCTGGCGAGGGTAACGCGCGACACCGGCGCCCAGGCCATGGCGTGCCTGAGTGAGGTATCAAACTGGCCGCCGACCGCTTCGCCGAGCCGAATGCCATCCCCCTGATTGCCCGGGGGCGCGGCGGAGAAGTGGCCGTAGCCGCTGGCGGCGTGCGGCACATTTTCGGCCAGACGCTGCCTATCGTGAGGAAAGCCTCCGCAGGCGAGGATCACCGCGCCGGCGCGAACCTTCAGCGCGCCGCCGTCGCTGCGTAATATCGCGCCTGCAACGCCGTTGTTGTCGGCAAGCAGACGTTCTACCGGCGCGTTAAGCTGAAAATTAACCCCCGCATCCAGCGCCGAACGCAGCAGGCGGGCGACCAGCGCGTTGCCGTTAACCAGATGCTGTCCGCGACCGGCGCGTAGCCGCTGCCAGCCGTGACGCAGCAGGCGGCGGGTCGCATACAGCGCCGAGCCCGGTGAGCGGGTCGCGTTGAAAAAGTGCGCCATGTCCGTGCCGCCGGCAATGCCCATACCCGCAAGGCTGATGGTCTCCAGCGGAGGCCGCAGGCGATGCAGCCAGTCGCCCAGCAGCCGTCCGTCAAAAGGCTGCGCCGTGACCGAGCGGCCGCCCAGCGCAGCGCCCGGTGAAGCGTGAAAATCGGGCATTTTGCTGCCGGAAAGAAACTGCACGGCGGTACGGCGGCGGAAAAAGTCGATCATCTCCGGTCCGTACTGTAAGAAGGCAAGCAGACGCGCATCGGCAGGCTCACCGTCCATTTCATGGCGTAAATAAGCGAGCGGCGCGCCCGGCTCTTCTTCAATCCCTTCTTCACGAGCCAGCGGGTTACGCGGGATCCACAGCCAGCCGCCGGACCAGGCGCTGGTGCCGCCAATGACCGACTCTTTCTCCGCAACCAGTACGCTGGCGCCGCCGAGCGCGGCGGTGACGGCGGCAGAGAGCCCCGCCGCGCCGGAGCCGACGACCAGAACATCCACGTTCATCTGCCCGCTCATGACCCTCTCCTTATTGCAGTGGTGAAAAATCAGTGGGGCGCAGAAGCACCGACTCCAGACGCTCGACGGCGGCCAGCTCGCGGTTTTTGCGCGAGAACGTCAGCCAGCGTTCGTCCTGCGCCATGCGCGCCCGACGCGCCAGGCGATCGTCCAGACTTTCATAGGCCCAGATATGCACCACCTGATTGACCACGCCAATTTCGGTAAAAAAGAAGCCGATGAGCTTACCGAGGTGCTCGGTTTGCACGGCGTAAGCATCGCTTTTGTACAGCGCCAGCCAGTCGGCCATTTTCAGCGGATTGATGGTGTAGGTGCGTTTTTCATAGATCATGATTTTCTCCTGTTTATAGTGCGTGTTGTTGCGCCATATGGCTGGCTGAGAGATAGCCGAAGGTGAGCGCCGGGCCGAGCGTAATACCTGGGCCGGGGTAGGTTCCGGCCATCATCGAATCCATATCATTACCCACGGCATAGAGGCCTTTAATCGGTTCACCGTGCTGGTTAATGACCTGAGCATCGGCGGTAGTGACCAGGCCGCGCGAGGTACCGAGATCGCCGGTATAGAGGGTGACGGCATAAAACGGCGCGCGGGTCAGCGGAGCGTTACAGGCGTTTGGCCGGTGGCCGGGGTCGCCCATCGCGCGGTTATAGCTGTTGCCGCCTTTGGTGAACGCCGGATCGAGGCCCTGAGCGGCGTCGCGGTTGTAGCGAGCCACCGTGTCAGTGAGCGTCTGCGGATCCAGGCCGAGCCGCTGCGCCAGTTCAGGCAGCGTATCGGCCTTATGCAGATAGCCCGCTTTCACCAGCGCGTCATTATTGACCGGGGCAGGGCGCGCCAGGCCGAGGCCGTAGCGCTTCATGGCCAGGGCGTCGCAAATCAGAAAGCAGGGCGCATTTTCTGCCCGGCTTTGCATGGCGCTGGCGAAGTGGTGATAAGAGTTAGATTCGTTCACGAAGCGCACCGCGCGCTGGTTGACGGCAATCACTCCGGGTTTGGCGCGATCGGTGACCAGATGAGGGAAGCGCTCTTGCGTACCGTCGGGATGCTGTAAAACCGAGACCGGCGCCCAGAAAAAGTTAGACGGCAGGTCAGCCCCTTCCCGGGCATTGACCGCGGCGGCAAGGCGCAGCGCGGCGCCGTCGTTGGCGGCGGGGGACATGGTGTAGTGCTCGCGGGTCTGGGGGCGATAGCGTTCAGCCAGCCTGCCTGCGGCAAAACCACCCGCCGCCAGTACCACCCCGCAGCGGGCTTCAAGAGCCTGCTTTTGACCCTCGTGCTCAATTTCTACGCCGGTCACCTCGCCATTGCGTTCGCTCAGCGAAAGCACGTTGACGTTGAGCCTGAGCTGCATTCCTTTGCGAAAGGCGAGCGTCGCCATGCGGGCGATCAGCGCGTTGCCCATCGCCAGGCGGGTACCGCGAGGGTACCGCAGGCGATCGCGACCGAAGCGCAGCAGCAGTCTGCCGCAGTGCGCGAACGAGCGCGGGGAGCGGCGCATATCGAGAAAGTGCTGGATATCAACCCGGTTAACCATCATCCCGCCAAACAGCAGCATTCCCGGTGGGGGAGAGCGGAGGTCGCGAAAATGCGCACCCAGTTCCCGTCCGTCAAACTCCACCACCTCGAGCGCCCGCCCGACATCGACGGCGCCGGGCTCATCCGGGTAATAATCCGGAGAGAGCGGGCGCAGGCTATATTTCACCGCGCCCTCTTTTTCAAGAAATGCCAGCGCCTCGCGCCCTGAAGCGATAAAGGCATCCACCAGATCCTGACGATAATGAGGCTCACCGATAATCGTCCGCAGATAGGTTTCGATAGCCTGCGGGCTGCCGCCCACGGCCATTTTCCGCGCCTGATCGCTATCGTGGATCCACACCGCGCCGCCGGAAATGGCGGAGGTGCCGCCAAACTGCGGGGCTTTTTCCAGCATCAGCACCGACAGTCCCTTACAGCTGGCGGTCACCGCCGCGGCAAAACCTGCGGCGCCGCTGCCGATAACGATGACATCCCAGCTTTTCATGCTGCCGCTCCTTGTTCCTGCGCAATGGCGCCGATGAATTGCCCCATCAGTTTCATCTGCGCCAGCGCCATCTCCGGCCCGGTCTGGATCGCGCAGCCGCGATCCCGGGCGAAGGCGAGGAGCGGGGTGATGAGCGGGGCGGTCACCACGTCGGCGACATGCGTGGATAGCGGAAGGGTTTCCAGCAGCGTCTGCGGCAGCGGCAACGGCTCGAAACCGGCCATTCCCGCCGGGGAACCATTCACCAGCAAATCCAGGCCGGCAAGCGTAGCGGGCAGGTCGACGAGATGAACGTGCGGAAAATGGGTGGCCAGCCGGTTATGCAGCAGCTGAAGGGTGGCGGGATTCTGATCATAAAGGGCCAGCTGGCGGATACCCGCTTCGCAAAGCCCCCACGCGATAGCGCTGCCCACACCGCCGCAGCCGGAGAGCAGCCCCTTTTTACCGGCGGCGCTAAAGCCGTGCGCCTCTGCGGCAAGCTGAAAACCGACGCCGTCGAGCATATCGCCCTGTAAACGGCCATCGGCCAGCTTACGGATGACGTTAATGGCATTGAGGTGCTGAGCTCGCGGGGTTAACTCGTCGACCAGGGCGGCGGCCCGCTGTTTGTGCGGAACGGTGACCAGGACGCCGCTCATGTTGTGCCAGCCGCGCAGGGCCTGCAGAAAGTCAGCAACGGCTTCGGGGGCGATATCAACCGGGATCATCACGCTGTCCAACTGCTGGTCAGCAAAGAAGCGGTTGAAATTCTCCGGCGACTTAACCTGGGTAATCGGGTGGCCGATGACGGCGACGACCTGAGTGAATCCACTGACCATTTCAAACCTCATTTTGTTAAATGAATGTTGTGAAAGTATTTCAGCGGAAGCTGAGAGCGACAACGCAGAATTCGGCCATACTGGTTGTTAATCGCACTACCACTGCGATAATCGCGCTAAACTGATTGTATTGTTGCGAAAGTGTGAACAAGTATGCAAAACCAGATTCATACCCGCGATCTGATCGTCGGCCTGCAAAAAGGGCTGGCGCTGATCCAGCTATTTTCAAAAGAGTTCCCCCGGCTCACCGTGCCGCAGGCGGCGAAAATGAGCGGCCTGACGCAAAGCGCCGCGCGGCGCTTTTTCCTTACCCTGCTGCACGAGCGCTATCTGCAAACCGACGGACGTTATTACTGGCTAACGCCTAAAGCGTTAAGGCTGGGGCAGGCGTATGTCGATTCGGCGCAGTTCCCACGCATGGTACGACCGATCGTGGAGTACATCGCCAGTCGGACGGAAGAGCACGCTTCGGTCGGCGTGATAGATGATGACGAGCTGGTGTATATCGCCCGCAGTAAACACACGCCGTTTAACTCGACTTCAGTGCGTCTGGGGGAGAGAGTGCCGATTTACTGTACCGCCGGAGGGCGACTATGGCTGGCTTCCTTAGCGGAAACCGAGTGTGAAACCGTTTTGCAGCGGATCCGCCGCGAGCAGCGTACGCCCTATACGGTGACGGACGTGGCGGCGTTAATGGAAAAGATCGCTCAGGTTCGTCGCCAGGGATACGCCGCGATTGAGCAGGAGTTTGAAATTGGCATGCTGGTCCTGGCCGTGCCGCTGTCAGATCGGGAAGGGCTTTACTGGGGAGCGCTGAGTTTAACCAGCCATCAGTCAAGAACCTCGATTGAGGCACTATGCCGCGATCATCTGGATTTGCTCTATAGCGCTCAGGCGATGCTGGTGGGTTAAAACCAAAGGCGCAGACGATTCACTCATCCTCGTGCCGAGAGAGCTTACGGTAGGCAAAAAAAAGGGCAGGAAGAATCCTGCCCTGAGAATGACGAACCGATATTAGGCGGTGATGCTGTTAGTGAAAGTGTTCCACTCGCCCGACAGGTCGTGCACAGAATTGCTCCAGTTTTCGTTGCTTGAGGCAACGAAATCCTGCCACGTAGATGTGCCGCTCAGGTAATCACCGAACGCAATGGTATCGTTAACGATGGCATTGGCGATGGTAGCACCTGCGGAGGTAATAAAATCGCTCAGATGGCTTGCTGTATTATTAATAATGCTGGAAATGCTGTTAGCAATGCTGCCGAACACATTAAAACCACCAGAAATAGATTCCATTTCGCCAATAGTTAATTCTTTCATTGGTATTCCTTGTTAAGTTTGATTAATTTTTATTAGTGGGTCTCTTACCCACGGAAGAAATACTAACACTCTTAAATTATGTTAATCCAGAGTATTAATATGTGAAATATTCAATTTCATACAAATTTAATAAAATGAAGTTTTCTTCAGAGATAACGGCGTAAGCCATGAGTATGAATTTTTTATTCGGCACATCTGGCTTTAATGTGAAATTGCATGAGGGCCTTATAAAGAAAAACGCGCTGAAAGTGGTTGCAGGCGGAAATAAGACGGACAGCTTTTTTTTCATTGAAAACTTTACTATTGTTCAATAGAGATGCTATATGAACCGGAGAGAAAAATATTCATGGCAAAAGACCGCCTGTTCGTGCGGAGGAGGGGAGGGCATGAGAACATCACCCTGGCACCATACCTCACGTTAATATGTTAATTTTCGATTTCACATTCGCCCACCGGGAATGAAGGAAGCGCAGCCCGCTGAATGAACGAGAGCCTGTCTATGGTTTGCTAACCCGAATGACGTCAGCGTTCGACGAAACAAAAATTTCGCGATATATCTCTTATACTATTTTGCGCACAATAAATTTATTTACCGTATATATGCAGCTAAACCACTCGGCGCCGTACGGGGTAGCGCGGCGGCGGGATTCATATCTCAAAGATACCATTGCCGACCGCAGTGGGAAAACCGTGCTTAGCGATGATTCGTTAAACAACGGAATCATTAGCCGGTATATAGTGCTCATTTTATTGACAGTACCAGCGTTAAAACCAATTTTAATTCATCTAAATAAACGATGGCTGCAGGATAATGAATTGCTGCTGATGAATCTGATGCGGCTATTTGTCGAAACGAATTGGCAGTACTGCGTGACTATTATCGCATCAGTATGGCTAAACGCGTTCCGGCAGTAAGCGGAGAAAGGCATGTACGGGGGGCGTCTTTGATCGAGGACGCTGAAGCGGAATTTAGCCAGGGGCAGAGAAAGCGTTGAGAGGGTTGAGGGCACAATCTCAGAATAATAGGGTGGGGAGAATGATTTACAACCATCGGCGATGCGAGATTAACAGGGGGAAATAAGTAATGGCGTATCGTGCGATACGCCATTGAGAGACACTATCTGACCATGGTCAGCAGGTTGTGTGAATCCGGCACCATAAAGTCGACGGACATCATCACCGACAGCGCGGTAATGGCTACGATGGAAAAGACGAACAGCTTACGCGCCCAGACTTTATCATCCGCCACTTTATAACCGCGCAGCGCCATTCCGAGCCACCAGACGCTCACCGCCGCAGCGACAACCAGATATTTATATCCAGCGTAGCCGCCCAGGGAGAGCATCAGCGTGGCAACGGCGAAAGCGATGATGTAAACGGTGATATGGTTTTTCGCTACCGAAATGCCTTTCACTACCGGCAGTACCGGAATGTTCGCTGCCTGATAATCCTTGAAGCGGAAAATCGCGATAGCGTAAGAGTGAGGCATCTGCCACAGGCTGAAAATCGCCAGCAGAATCGCGGCACCGCTGTCAAAATCACCGGTAACCGCGCAGTAGCCAATCACCGGCGGCGCAGCGCCGGAGAGAGAACCAATCAGCGTGCCGTAGACGGAGTGGCGCTTCATGTACAGGCTGTAAACGCCGACATAAACCACGAACCCCATCACCCCCAGCCAGCAGGCCAGGGGATTCGCGCCAAACCACAGGAGCATGAAGCCAGCAATACCCAGCAGGGTGGCGTATACCAGCGAAGCTTCTGGCGAGATCAGCCCTTTGACCAGCACCCGGTTTTTCGTCCGTTCCATCTTACGATCGATATCACGGTCGATATAGTTGTTGAAAACACAACCCGAGGCGACCACCAGGGATACTCCGAGGAGCGTCCAGATAAAAAGCGGATAGTCGATGTGGCCCTTGGAGGCCAGCAGGAAACCGCCAATCACGGAGATCAGGTTGCCAAAAATAATGCCTGGTTTCGTTACTTGCAGGTATTGCTTAAACATACTCGCCGCTCTTAGTGCATCATCATGTTGTAGTTCAGGTTCCACATAATCCAGATGGAGCCGACAACTACGATAGCAATGATGATTACGGTGAAGATAAATGCGGTCAGGTTCCAACCTTCGTCCGATTTACTGTTCATGTGTAGGAAGTACACGAGGTGTACCACAATCTGCACAACCGCAGTGACCAGGATGGTTCCCAGAATAGCCGCATGCGATGCAGATCCACTCATCACCATTGCAAACGGGATAACCGTCAGAATGATCGACAGGATGAAACCTGTCATGTAGCTCTTCACGCTGCCGTGAGAAGCGCCGCTATGATCGGTAGAATGACTCATTACATCGCCCCCATCAGATAAACAACAGAGAACACGCAGATCCACACGACGTCCAGGAAGTGCCAGAACAGGCTCAGGCACATGATACGGGTGCGGTTCGTGCTGGTCAGGCCGCGACGAGAAACCTGAACCATCAGCACCGCCATCCAGATCAGACCAGAGGTCACGTGCAGACCGTGGGTGCCGACCAGCGCGAAGAACGCTGACAGGAAGCCGCTGCGATCCGGGCCCATACCTTCAACAATCAGGTGATGGAATTCATAGAGTTCCATCGCGATGAACCCAGCCCCGAAGAGGAAGGTCAGCGCCAGCCAGGAAACCACCTGGCTCTTGTTGTTTTTGTACATGGCGATAGCCGCCATGCCGTAGGTGATGGAGCTGAACAGCAGCAGCGCGGTTTCAACCAGAACGAACGGCAGTTCAAAAATATCTTTACCGGTCGGACCGCCCGCCGTGCCGTTCACCAGAACGGCATAGGTAGCGAACAGAGTGGCGAAGATAATGCAGTCGCTCATCAGGTAGATCCAGAAACCGAATACCTTCATCGGTCCTGTATCATGGTGCCCGTGTTCGTGCGCGTGGGCGTTATGCGCAAGAGTATCAGTTGCCATTTTTCAGCCCTGCTTTGTTAATCTCATCGAAATGCTGATTTTCCAGTTTTTCGACTACTGCAACCGGCACGTAGTAATCCACGTCCTCGTCAAAGCTCTTAATAATCCAGGTCACCAGGATACCGACGAAGCTTGCAATCGCCATCCACCAGATATGCCAGATCATTGCGAAACCAAACACCGTTGCGAAAGCAGCAATCACGATGCCCGCGCCGCTGTTTTTCGGCATATGAATCTCTTCATAGCCAGCCGGTTTCTTATACGCGTCGCCTTTTTCTTTCATTTCCCAGAACGCGTCACGCTCGTGAACGACAGGAACGATAGCAAAGTTGTAGAACGGCGGAGGAGAAGAGGTTGCCCACTCCAGCGTACGGCCGCCCCACGGGTCGCCGGTCAGGTCACGGTTCTGCTCGCGATCGCGGATAGACACGTAGAACTGAATCAGCTGGCAGAGAATACCGCAAGCGATCAGCGCCGCACCGCAGGCTGCAACAACCAGCATCGGGTGGAACTGCGGGTCAATCTGCTGGCTCAGGCGACGGGTCATGCCCATGAAGCCCAGTACGTACAGCGGCATAAACGCGACGAAGAAGCCGATGATCCAGAACCAGAAAGCGCGTTTGCCCCAGGTTTCGTTCAGGGTGAAGCCAAAGGCTTTCGGCCACCAGTAGGTCAGACCTGCGAAGCAACCGAACACCACGCCGCCGATGATGACGTTATGGAAGTGCGCGATCAGGAACAGGCTGTTGTGCAGCACGAAGTCTGCGCCCGGTACCGCCAGCAGTACGCCGGTCATACCCCCTACGGAGAAGGTCACGATAAAGCCAATCGTCCACAGCATTGCTGAGTTGAAGACGATACGGCCCTGGTACATGGTAAACAGCCAGTTGAAGATCTTAACCCCGGTCGGGATAGCGATGATCATGGTCGTAATACCGAAGAAGGCGTTTACGTTCGCGCCCGCACCCATAGTAAAGAAGTGGTGCAGCCAAACGATGAACGACAGAACGGTAATACACACTGTTGCCCATACCAGCGAGGTGTAGCCAAACAGACGCTTACGTGAGAAGGTTGCGGCGATTTCGGAGAAGACACCGAATACCGGCAGAACCAGAATGTACACTTCCGGGTGACCCCAGGCCCAAATCAGGTTGATGTACATCATCATGTTGCCACCCATATCGTTGGTAAAGAAATGGGTGCCCAGGTAGCGGTCCAGGGTCAGCAGCGCGACGGTGACGGTCAGAATTGGGAAGGAGGCGATAATCAGGATGTTGGCGCACAGAGATGCCCAGCTAAACACTGGCATCTTGAACATGGTCATGCCAGGGGCACGCATCTTGATAATCGTTACGAAGAAGTTAATACCGGTGAGCGTTGTACCAATACCGGATAGCTGGAGAGCCCAGATCCAGTAATCGACCCCGACGCCCGGACTGTACTCAATTCCCGAGAGCGGCGGATAGGCCAGCCAACCGGTCTGCGCGAATTCACCGACGCCCAGAGAGAGGTTAACCAGAATCACGCCCACAACGGTGAACCAGAAGCTCAGGTTGTTAAGGAATGGGAAGGCAACGTCGCGCGCGCCGATCTGCAGCGGAACCACCAGGTTCATCAGACCGATAACAAACGGCATCGCTACGAAGAAGATCATGATAACGCCGTGGGCGGTAAAGATCTGATCGTAGTGGTGAGGCGGCAGGAAGCCTGCTTCCCCGGCCGAGGCCAGCACCTGCTGGCTACGCATCATAACGGCGTCAGCGAAGCCACGCAGCAACATGACGATTGCTACGATAACGTACATGATACCGAGACGTTTGTGGTCAACCGAAGTCAGCCACTCATTCCAAAGGTAGGACCACTTACCGAAGTAAGTGATGGCCGCCAGAAGCGCCAGTCCCCCAATGATAATTGCAGCCACCGTAACCACAATAATGGGTTCATGGTAGGGCACTGCATCCAGTGTAAGTTTTCCGAACATCGTTTTCTTCCTCGGCCCCTTAGTGAGCGGTTTCCGCGTGGCTCATGTCCATGCCTTCCATTCCTTCGTGCGCTGCGTGCTCGCCCTCAGGTTGGGTCATATCCATGCTCTTACCGTGAGACATAAATTTGTTAACAACATCTTTAAACAAATCTGGTTTCACGTTAGAGAAGTATTCCACTTTGTTGTATTCGCTAGGCGCAGCCAGTTTGTCGAACGTTTCCATGGAGTCCATGGCGTTCGCAGACTGTTTGGCTTTCGCTACCCACTGATCGAAGGTTGCACGATCCGGCGTGGCGATAGCTTTGAACTTCATTCCTGAGAAGCCCGGGCCGCTATAGCTGGCGGAGATACCGTCGTAAGTACCAGCTTCGTTCGCGATGAGGTGCAGCTGAGTCTGCATCCCGGCCATTGCGTAAATCTGGCTACCTAAACGTGGGATAAAGAACGAGTTCATCACGGAGTTGGAGGTCACTTTGAAGTGTACCGGTACGTTCGCCGGGAAGGCGATTTCGTTGACGGTAGCAATACCTTGTTCCGGATAGATGAAGAACCATTTCCAGTCCATCGAAACGACTTCGATAGTGATAGGTTTTTCATCGTGAGCAAGCGGTTTGCTCGGCTCTAATGCGTGAGTGGTTTTCCAGGTCAGAACGGCCAGGAACAGGATGATCAGGATAGGAACCGTCCAGACCACAGCTTCCACTTTGTTGGAGTGTGACCAGTTCGGGCTATACTTCGCATCTTTATTGCTCGCACGATACTTCCAGGCAAATCCTACTGCCATCAAGACGGCTGGAATAACGACGATCATCATCAGGCCGAAGGCCGTCAGAATCAGAGAGCGTTGCTCCAGTCCAATCTGTCCTTTTGGGTCGAGGAGTGCAGAATCACAACCACTGAGTAATACAGTGCCTGCGATTAATGACATCCATCCCAAACTTTTATTGTATTTCCTAAGTCTCATTGAACGACCTCAATTCCACGGAATCTGGTGGCGCTTAAAGTGTACGGGCATTTTACGGGAAGGTTGCATTACTGTAAACATAGTTGGAGCTGTGTCTGCTCTATGTTAGCGGCTTCTGCTTGCCCTGTCACATATGTTACGGAGTGTGACATTATCGCTTGCAAACCTTGATTTAGGCGGGATTGATAACGAAAGGGATAAGAACGAAAGGCTTTATAAGAGAATGAGCATAACTACCCGCAAAACAACACAAATAATTAACAATTAATTATCAAATAAAAGACATCGTAAAAGCGGAAAATAAAACCTGCAGAGCTGAATCGGTTAAATTATTTAAAGATTCGCATGAAAATTGTCAATAATTTCCAGAAATCTAAAACGCACAAAACAACAAATCGGCTACGATGAATATAAAATCGTTAATAAGACGTTATAATTACGTTTAGTAATTACAACGTCCACGTACGTTTCTGCGCTGATTTAAATCAGCTCGGTTTTACGTAATGCCAGATAGTCAAGGAAGGCGCCGAGTAAAATACCCGCGACGGCGGTGAGTACGGCGATCTCAAGCAGGCCGGCAAGGAAGGAGAAGTTGGTGTAATCCAGCGCGTTGAGCGCCAGCAGCAGCAGCCAAATCGCCAGCATCAGGCAGCCAGCAGCCAGAATAATTAATGCCAGCCCGTAGGTCTGCGGAAAGCGCGTGCGCGGCATAAAGCTTTCTGAGCGCTGAGTGTGTTCCAGCGTACGCCGGCAAATTAACAGCAGCAAAATCCCCGGCACCGCGGCGACGACGGAAAAGAGATAGAAGGTAGGCCAGCCGTGGGCTTCAACAAACCAGCCGGCGATAGGCCCAACGTACACGCGCCCAACGGCAGAGAGCGCTGAGAGCAGGGCAAACTGGGTGGCTGAAAACGATTTATTGCACAGCGTCATCAGCAGCGCGACGAACGCCGCGGTGCCCATCCCGCCGCACAGATTTTCGAAAAACACCGCCGTCGCCATGGAGAAAAGGTGTTTATCGGTAATTGAGAGCAGCCAATATCCGGCGTTGGATACCCCCTGCAGCAGGCCGAAAATCAGCAGCGCGCGGAACAACGTCAGGCGCTGCATGAGCACGCCGCCGTAAAGCGCGCCGATAATCGTGGCGAACAGGCCGAGCGTTTTATTCACCATTCCCACTTCACCCGCATCGAAACCGACGCCGCGAATCAGGAACGTGGTGGTCAGGCTCATGGCAAACGCGTCGCCAAGCTTATAAAGGACGATCAGCAGCAGAATAAGCCAGGCATTATTGCGGCCGAAGAAGTCGCGCAGCGGTGCGGCGACGGCCTGCTCCAGCGTCTTCGGCACCGGAATAACGTCGCTGGGTTCCGGCGCCAGCAGCGTGGCGATAATGCAGGGGATCAGCAGCGCGGCCATCAGCCAGTACATCCCCTGCCAACCCAGCCAGCGATCGGCCAGCCAGAGCGCCAGCCCGCCGGAGACCAGCATCCCCAGACGATAGCCCAGCACGCTGATTGCCGCTCCGGTGCCTCGCTCTTCCGCGGCCAGCACGTCAGTTTTCCACGCGTCAAATACGATATCCTGAGAGGCGGAACAAAAGGCGATGACCACCGCCAGCGCCGCCATCCAGCGCAGCTGCGTGGACGGTTCAAGGAAACCCATCGCCGCAATGGCGATAAGGAGCAGTAACTGGGTCGCCAGCAGCCAGCCGCGACGACGGCCGAGAAACGGCGGCGTATAGCGGTCCATCACCGGCGACCAGAGGAACTTAAAGACGTAGGCCTGGCCGACGAGCGAGAAAAAACCGATAGTTTTCAGATCGATGTTTTCAACGGTCATCCACGCCTGCAGCGTGCCGGAGGTGAGGGCGAGCGGTAATCCCGAGGCAAAACCGAGGATCAGCAGGATAGCTGATTTTGGCTGCGTGAAAATGCGTAAGTAATGATTAGACATGGCATGTCGTGCAGACCCGGCGCGAAGCCGGGTCTGCGACTTAAATTAACGCGCGTTTTGCTTGATGAAATCGTGAATGCTGGTGTCCTGCGCCATATCGCTAATGGTATCGGTCATGACGCTATTAACCGCATCGGCGATATTTTTATTCGAGGCCTGGAAGGCGCCTTCAACAGAGTAGCTGGCACGATAGTTTTTCGTCATCTTATTGCCGTTGGCGGCAGTGGCAACGATCGCAATATCGGCTTTGGTCGCAATGTTGTAACGCACGTTGCCCTGAGAAACGTCGGCGTACAGTTTATTCACAATGATTTGCAGATCCACGGCGCCGTTCGGGCCAATCATATAGCCACGCGAGGTCATCTGTTTCTCGAGCACTTCCTGCAACAGGAAGCGCAGGTCGCGGGAGGCGGTGAGCGTAACCTGTTGGTTATCGCGGGTGACTTTCGCCAGCGCCTGATCCGGACGCTGATCGGCGCCGTTAATGCTGACGGTCACGCCCATCAGGCTGGGATCCTGCTGTGGCAGGGTGATTTTCGGTGAAACATCAATGGTGGTCGGCGGAGTGGCGCATCCGGCCAGCATAAACAGCGCGACCAAAGGAAAAAGAATTTTCTTAAACATGTTCAGGGTCTCAACGCATGGTGGAGTGGTAATGAGGAAAATTCCCGCCATCATAACATCGCCAACGGCAAGGGGAAGTGGCAACGCATGTAAATTCATCGCCTTGTGCGTTTTCTGTCCTGACTGCATCTCTTATCGCAACGCAGGCAGGGCTTTCAGGACACCGAACCACTAAAGCCGATACTTTTGCATGAAAATATCAGAGGAATGCTAATTTTTTGTTGTTTTCGCCCAATGGAAGCGGTAAAAGCGGCTAACATTTAAAGGGAATGGCGGCAATACAGCGTTGTCGGAGGAGAAAATTCATGATGATACGTGAACAGATCGAAGCAAAACTTAGGGCAGCGTTCGACCCGGTGTATCTTGAAGTCGTGGATGAAAGCTATCGCCACAACGTTCCTGCGGGCTCTGAAAGTCATTTTAAAGTGGTGTTGGTGAGCGATCGCTTCCTTGGCGAGCGTTTTCTTAATCGTCACCGTATGATTTACGGAACGTTGACTGAGGAACTATCAAGCACCGTGCACGCTCTGGCGTTGCATACCTATACAATCAAAGAGTGGGAAGGGCTACAGGATACCGTCTTTGCTTCTCCTCCTTGTCGCGGGGCTGGAAGTATCGCGTAGAAATCGCATTTGCAACCGCTGGAGCTTTTCCAGTATGTTGCGTGAAGATTTATGAGAAAACGGCCTGCGGGCCGTTTTGTTTTGCCTGAAAAATGTGCAATTCACGCATATTTACAGGCAAATTTGCTCGGGAAATGTGAAAAAAGCCGCAGCAGTGGGCGACAACCGTTCTCGACTCACAAAAGTGATGCCGCTATAATGCCGCGTCTTTTATTATGAATGTCTTCGGGATGATTCTGACGACAGGGAATGTGTTTCTGATTTGAAGAGGGCATCCCGGTTCTGCGAAGCAACCTGTTCGCGCTTCCAGAGTTGACCGAGCACTGTGATTTTTTTGAGGTAACAAGATGCAAGTTTCAGTTGAAACCACTCAGGGCCTTGGGCGCCGTGTAACGATTACTATCGCCGCTGACAGCATCGAGAATGCTGTCAAAAGCGAGCTGGTCAACGTAGCGAAAAAAGTTCGCATTGACGGCTTCCGTAAAGGCAAAGTGCCGATGAATGTTGTTGCTCAGCGTTATGGCGCATCTGTTCGCCAGGACGTGCTGGGTGACCTGATGAGCCGTAACTTCGTTGACGCGATCATCAAAGAAAAAATTAATCCGGCCGGCGCGCCGAACTACGTTCCGGGCGAATACAAGCTGGGTGAAGACTTCACCTACGCGGTAGAGTTCGAAGTTTATCCGGAAGTTGAACTGCAGGGTCTGGAAGCGATCGAAGTTGAAAAACCGGTTGTTGAAGTGACCGATGCTGACGTTGACACCATGCTGGATACTCTGCGCAAGCAGCAGGCGAACTGGAAAGACAAAGACGGCGCTGTTGATGCAGAAGATCGCGTTACCGTTGATTTCACCGGTTCCGTTGACGGCGAAGAGTTCGAAGGCGGCAAAGCCTCTGACTTCGTACTGGCGATGGGCCAGGGTCGTATGATCCCGGGCTTTGAAGACGGTATCAAAGGTCACAAGGCTGGCGAAGAGTTCACCATCGACGTGACCTTCCCGGAAGAGTACCACGCTGAAAACCTGAAAGGTAAAGCGGCCAAGTTCGTTATCAACCTGAAGAAAGTTGAAGAACGTGAACTGCCAGAGCTGACTGAAGAGTTCATCAAACGTTTCGGCGTTGAAGATGGTTCCGTAGCCGGGCTGCGCGCTGAAGTGCGTAAAAACATGGAGCGCGAGCTGAAAGGCGCCGTGCGTAACCGCGTTAAATCTCAGGCTATCGAAGGTCTGGTTAAAGCTAACGATATCGACGTTCCGGCTGCGCTGATCGACAGCGAAATCGACGTTCTGCGTCGTCAGGCTGCTCAGCGTTTCGGCGGTAACGAGAAACAGGCTCTGGAGCTGCCGCGCGAGCTGTTCGAAGAGCAGGCTAAACGCCGCGTTGTTGTTGGCCTGCTGCTGGGCGAAGTGATTCGTACCAACGAGCTGAAAGCTGACGAAGATCGCGTTAAAGGCCTGATCGAAGAGATGGCTTCCGCTTACGAAGATCCGAAAGAAGTGGTTGAGTTCTACAGCAAAAACAAAGAGCTGATGGACAACATGCGCAACGTCGCGCTAGAAGAGCAGGCCGTTGAAGCCGTGCTGGCGAAAGCTAAAGTGTCTGAAAAAGCCACTTCCTTCAGCGAACTGATGAACCAGCAGGCGTAATTTCGCCCCAAGGTTTAAGGTTTGAGCAAAAACCCGTTGCCGAAAGGCTGCGGGTTTTTTTATTGCAATGATAGCCTTAGGATGAGTGCGAAAAGGCGATTTCAGTGATAGCGTTACGACAAAAGATTGTTATGCTTGAATTATGGCAACGTCATCCCCATAACCGGGAGACGTAACTGCATTGGCATAATCATGCGCCGTAATGAAGCGTGCATCTATGCACTTCTGCCCTATGGCAGAAATTCTGGCTGATAATCCGTCCGTAAGGTTACAATCAGTGCAGCGGTTTTTTTCAAATTAATCCAGGAGACGGAAATGTCATACAGTGGCGAACGAGACAACTTTGCACCCCATATGGCCCTGGTGCCGATGGTCATTGAACAGACCTCACGCGGCGAACGTTCATTTGATATTTACTCCCGTCTGCTCAAGGAGCGCGTCATTTTTCTGACCGGCCAGGTAGAAGACCACATGGCTAACCTGATCGTGGCGCAGATGCTGTTTCTGGAAGCGGAAAACCCGGAAAAAGATATCTATCTGTACATTAACTCTCCGGGCGGGGTGATTACCGCCGGGATGTCTATCTATGACACCATGCAGTTCATCAAGCCTGATGTGAGCACCATTTGTATGGGCCAGGCGGCCTCAATGGGCGCGTTCCTGCTGACCGCCGGGGCGAAAGGCAAGCGTTTCTGCCTGCCGAACTCCCGCGTGATGATTCACCAGCCGCTGGGCGGCTACCAGGGCCAGGCGACGGATATCGAAATCCACGCCCGCGAAATCCTGAAAGTGAAAGGTCGCATGAATGAACTGATGGCACATCATACGGGTCAATCCCTTGAGCAGATCGAGCGCGATACCGAGCGCGATCGCTTCCTGTCTGCCTCAGAAGCAGTGGAATACGGCCTCGTTGACTCTATTTTGACTCATCGTAATTGATGCCCCAGGCGCAAGGGTGCCGCTATACTTGTTTGAAAGAGGGCGGCACAACGCTTCACAGCGGTTTGCGCCTGAGAATGGCATTTGCGTCGTCGTGTGCGGCACAAAGAACTTAATAAGAGGTTTGGACTCATGACAGATAAACGCAAAGATGGTTCGGGCAAACTGTTGTACTGCTCTTTTTGCGGCAAAAGCCAGCATGAAGTGCGTAAGCTAATCGCCGGGCCATCCGTGTATATCTGCGACGAATGCGTTGATTTATGTAACGACATCATTCGCGAAGAAATTAAAGAAGTCGCGCCGCATCGCGAGCGCAGCGCGCTGCCGACGCCGCACGAAATTCGCCACCATCTGGACGATTACGTTATCGGCCAGGAGCCGGCGAAAAAAGTGCTGGCGGTGGCGGTATACAATCACTACAAACGTCTGCGCAATGGCGACACCAGCAACGGCGTTGAGCTGGGCAAAAGTAACATTCTGCTGATCGGGCCGACCGGTTCCGGTAAAACGCTGCTGGCGGAAACGCTCGCGCGCCTGCTGGATGTGCCTTTCACCATGGCGGATGCCACCACCCTGACCGAAGCCGGCTACGTGGGTGAAGACGTTGAGAACATCATCCAGAAGCTGCTGCAGAAGTGCGACTACGACGTACAGAAAGCCCAGCGCGGTATCGTCTACATTGATGAAATCGACAAAATTTCCCGTAAATCGGATAACCCGTCGATCACTCGCGATGTTTCCGGCGAAGGCGTGCAGCAGGCGCTGCTGAAGCTTATTGAAGGTACCGTTGCCGCGGTTCCGCCGCAGGGCGGGCGTAAGCATCCGCAGCAGGAGTTCCTGCAGGTTGATACCTCTAAGATCCTGTTCATCTGCGGCGGCGCCTTTGCCGGTCTGGATAAGGTCATTTCCCACCGTGTTGAAACCGGTTCAGGTATTGGTTTCGGCGCGACGGTCAAGGCGAAGTCTGACAAAGCCAGCGAAGGCGAGCTGCTGTCTCAGGTTGAGCCGGAAGATCTGATCAAGTTTGGCCTGATTCCTGAGTTCATCGGTCGTCTGCCGGTTGTGGCGACCCTGAGCGAGCTGAGCGAAGAAGCGCTGATTCAGATCCTCAAAGAGCCGAAAAACGCCCTGACCAAGCAGTATCAGGCGCTGTTCAGCCTGGAAGGCGCTGAGCTGGAATTCCGCGACGAAGCGCTGGACGCTATCGCTAAGAAAGCGATGGCGCGTAAAACCGGGGCTCGCGGTCTGCGTTCTATCGTTGAAGCCGCGCTGCTCGATACCATGTACGATCTTCCGTCAATGGAAGACGTGGAAAAAGTGGTCATCGACGCTTCGGTTATCGATGGCCAGAGCAAGCCGCTGCTGATTTACGGCAAACCGGAAGCGCAGCAGGCATCTGGTGAATAATTAGCCATTTTGCTCAAGCAGTTAACAAAAAGGGGGGATTTTATCTCCCCTTTTATTTTTCCTGCATTCCCGCCGTTGAATGTATGGAATACATCCCCATATACTGGTTTACATATTAACGGCGACGCGTCGTTGAGTTGCGTCGTCGGCTACCTGGCGGACTTTAAACTAAGAGAGAGCTCTATGAATCCTGAGCGTTCTGAACGCATTGAAATCCCCGTATTGCCGTTGCGCGATGTGGTGGTTTATCCGCACATGGTCATACCCCTGTTTGTAGGGCGGGAAAAATCTATCCGTTGCCTCGAAGCAGCCATGGATCATGATAAAAAAATCATGCTGGTTGCGCAGAAAGAAGCCTCGACGGATGAGCCGGGTGTAAACGATCTTTTCACCGTCGGGACCGTGGCGTCTATTTTGCAAATGCTGAAGCTACCGGACGGTACTGTCAAAGTGCTGGTCGAAGGTTTGCAGCGCGCGCGCATCTCTGCGCTGTCAGATAATGGCGAGCATTTTTCGGCGAAGGCTGAATATCTTGAATCGCCGGCCATTGACGAACGCGAGCAGGAAGTGCTGGTTCGTACGGCCATCAGCCAGTTTGAAGGCTACATCAAGCTGAACAAGAAAATCCCACCGGAAGTGCTGACGTCGCTGAATAGCATTGACGATCCGGCGCGCCTGGCGGATACCATCGCTGCGCATATGCCGCTGAAGCTGGCGGACAAACAGTCCGTGCTGGAGATGTCCGACGTTAACGAACGTCTGGAATATCTGATGGCGATGATGGAGTCGGAAATCGATCTGCTGCAGGTTGAGAAGCGCATTCGCAACCGCGTGAAAAAACAGATGGAGAAATCTCAGCGCGAGTACTATCTGAATGAGCAAATGAAAGCCATTCAAAAAGAGCTCGGCGAGATGGACGACGCCCCGGACGAGAACGAAGCGCTGAAGCGTAAGATCGACGCGGCGAAAATGCCGAAAGAGGCAAAAGAGAAAACCGAAGCGGAACTGCAGAAGCTGAAAATGATGTCCCCGATGTCGGCGGAAGCAACCGTCGTTCGCGGCTACATCGACTGGATGGTGCAGGTACCGTGGAACGCCCGCAGCAAGGTCAAAAAAGACCTGCGTCAGGCTCAGGAGATCCTCGACACCGACCACTACGGCCTCGAGCGCGTGAAGGATCGTATTCTTGAGTACCTCGCGGTGCAGAGCCGTGTTAACAAGCTCAAAGGGCCGATCCTGTGCCTGGTTGGGCCTCCGGGGGTCGGTAAAACCTCTCTCGGCCAGTCCATCGCCAAAGCCACCGGACGTAAGTACGTGCGTATGGCGCTGGGCGGCGTGCGCGATGAAGCGGAAATCCGCGGTCACCGTCGTACCTATATTGGCTCAATGCCGGGCAAACTGATCCAGAAAATGGCCAAAGTGGGCGTTAAAAACCCGCTGTTCTTACTGGATGAGATCGACAAGATGTCTTCGGACATGCGCGGCGATCCGGCCTCGGCGCTGCTGGAGGTGTTGGATCCGGAACAGAACGTGGCCTTTAACGATCACTATCTGGAAGTGGATTACGATCTCAGCGACGTGATGTTTGTCGCGACCTCCAACTCCATGAACATTCCGGCGCCGCTGCTGGATCGTATGGAAGTGATCCGTCTCTCCGGCTACACCGAAGATGAGAAGCTGAACATCGCCAAACGCCACCTGCTGTCAAAACAGATTGAGCGTAACGCGCTCAAAAAAGGCGAGCTGACGGTGGATGACAGCGCGATTATCGGCATTATCCGCTACTACACGCGTGAAGCGGGCGTGCGTGGTCTGGAGCGCGAAATCTCGAAACTGTGCCGTAAGGCGGTAAAACAGCTGCTGCTGGATAAATCGCTGAAGCACATCGAGATTAACGGCGACAACCTGCATGACTTCCTTGGCGTGCAGCGCTATGACTATGGCCGGGCGGATAGCGAAAACCGCGTGGGTCAGGTGACGGGTCTGGCATGGACGGAAGTGGGCGGCGATCTGCTGACCATTGAAACCGCCTGCGTTCCGGGCAAAGGTAAGCTGACCTATACCGGTTCACTGGGTGAGGTGATGCAGGAGTCCATCCAGGCTGCGCTGACCGTGGTGCGTTCGCGTGCGGATAAGCTGGGTATCAACTCAGACTTTTACGAAAAACGCGATATTCACGTGCACGTACCGGAAGGCGCTACGCCGAAAGATGGCCCAAGCGCAGGTATCGCGATGTGTACCGCGCTGGTTTCCTGTCTGACGGGCAATCCGGTGCGCGCCGATGTGGCGATGACCGGGGAAATTACCCTCCGTGGCCAGGTGTTGCCAATCGGTGGTCTGAAGGAAAAACTGCTGGCCGCGCACCGCGGCGGCATTAAGACTGTTCTGATTCCTGATGAAAACAAACGTGACCTTGAAGAAATTCCAGATAACGTTATCGCCGATTTAGATATCCATCCGGTGAAACGAATCGAGGAAGTTCTGGCACTTGCACTGCAGAACGAGCCGTTTGGTATGGAAGTCGTCACGGCAAAATAGTGATTTCGCGCAAATTGCGCTAAGAAAAATAGGGCTGGTAAGTAAATTCGTACTTGCCAGCCTTTTTTTGTGTAGCTAACTTAGATCGCTGGCAGGGGGGTCAATTACAACTCTGTTGTAAGGGCATGACAGTCCTGATATAACTGCTGCGCGGTCGCGCCACGAAGGATTCTGGTGCGATATAAATTATAAAGAGAGGAAGAGAACAGTGAATAAATCTCAACTGATTGACAAAATTGCTGCCGGTGCGGACATTTCTAAAGCCGCAGCTGGACGTGCGTTAGATGCTTTAATCGCTTCTGTTACTGAATCTCTGCAGGCTGGGGATGACGTTGCGCTGGTAGGGTTTGGTACTTTTGCTGTTAAAGAGCGCGCTGCCCGTACCGGTCGCAATCCGCAAACAGGCAAAGAAATCACCATTGCTGCTGCTAAAGTACCGGGTTTCCGTGCAGGTAAAGCGCTGAAAGACGCGGTAAACTGATCGACTTCCCCACTGGGGTCTGTGACGAAGTACAAGGGCGCATCGTAAGATGTGCCTTTTTTATTTGCCAGAATGAGACTTAATGTGACTTTATACGCACTTGTGGGCTGACAATCACCCCGTTTTCTTGTCAAAATACGTCCTCACGCGCGGCGGCCATCACATGCTATGCTGCGCGAGCTAAAGTCATCTACAGCGGAGCGTTGTTACACCATGATGGACAACCTACGCACGGCCGCCAACAGCGTCGTGCTCAAGATTATTTTCGGTATCATTATCGTCTCGTTCATTTTGACCGGGGTGAGTGGTTACCTGATTGGCGGTGGTAACAACTATGCCGCAAAAGTTAATGACCAGGAGATTGGTCGCGCACAGTTTGAAAATGCCGTTGCCAGCGAGCGTAATCGCATGCAGCAGCAGCTTGGCGACCAGTTCTCAGAACTGGCGGCCAATGAAAATTACATGAAGACCATGCGTCAGCAGGTGCTGAACCGTCTGATTGACGAGGCGCTGCTCGATCAGTATGCCCGTGAGCTGGGTCTCAACATCAGCGACGACCAGGTGAAGCAGGCTATCTTCCAGACCCAGGCTTTCCAGGCGGATGGCAAATTTGATAACGAGCGCTTCAGCCGTATTGTTAATCAGATGGGGATGACGACGGATCAGTACGCGCAGGCGCTTCGTAATCAGCTGACGACTCAGCAGCTGATCAACGCCGTAGCCGGTACCGACTTTATGCTGCCGGGCGAATCCGACCAGCTGGCGGCGCTGGTTTCTCAACAGCGCGTCGTCCGTGAAGCCACTCTCGACGTGAACGCGCTGGCGGCAAAGCAAACCGCTACCGACGATGAAATCAACGCGTTCTACCAGCAGAACCAGGCGCGTTTTATGGCGCCTGAGCAGTTCCGCGTCAGCTACATCAAGCTGGACGCTGCCAGCATGCAGGAAAACGTCTCTGACGAAGAAATTCAGTCATGGTACGACCAGCATCAGGATCAGTTCACTCAGCCGCAGCGTAACCGCTACAGCATCATCCAGACCAAAACCGAAGCGGATGCGCAGGCGGTGCTTGATGAGCTGAAGAAAGGCGCTGACTTCGCCACGCTGGCCAAAGAAAAATCAACCGATATTATCTCTGCCCGCAGCGGCGGTGATATGGGGTGGCTGGAAGATGCGGCGACTGTGCCAGAGCTGAAAGAGGCCGGTCTGAAAGAAAAAGGCCAGCTTTCTGGCGTAATTAAATCCTCCGTTGGGTTCCTGGTTGCCCGCCTGGACGATGTTCAGGCAGCACAGGTTAAACCACTGGCTGAGGTTCGCGACGATATTGCGGCGAAAGTGAAGCAGGAAAAAGCCCTGGATGCGTACTATGCCCTGCAGCAGAAAGTGAGCGACGCGGCGAGCAACGATAACGAGTCGCTGGCGGGCGCAGCCCAGGTTGCCGGTCTTAAAGTGGTTGAAACCGGCTGGTTTGGCCGCGACAGCCTGCCGCAAGAGCTGAATTTCAAGCCGGTCTCTGAAGCTATCTTCAACGGCGGCCTGGTGGGCGAAAACGGCACGCCGGGCAGCAACTCCGATATCATCACCGTCGACGGCGATCGTGCGTTTGTTCTGCGCATCAGCGAGCATAAACCGGAAGCGGTGAAACCGCTGGCGGATGTGAAAGCGCAGGTGAGCGATATTGTGAAGCACACGAAAGCGGAACAGCAGGCGAAGCTGGATGCCGACAAGCTGCTGACGGCCCTGAAAGAGGGCAAAGGCGATGAAGCGATGAAAGCCGCAGGCCTGAGCTTTGGTGCGCCGCAGACGCTGTCACGCACCGGTCAGGAAGCGCTGAGCCAGTCCGTCTTTGCACTTCCGCTGCCGCAGGCGGGTAAGCCAAGCTACGGCGTGGGCTCCGATCTGCAGGGCAACGTGGTGCTGCTGGCGCTGGACGAAGTGAAAGCGGGTACGATGCCGGAAGAGCAGAAAAAAGCGATGATTCAGGGGATCACCCAGAATAACGCCCAGATCGCTTTCGAAGCGCTGATGAGCAACCTGCGTAAAGCGGCGAAAATTAAGCTCGGCGACATTATCGATCAGCAACAATAATTACGTGCTGCTTCGCAAAAGCAAGTAACGTGATGTCATTCTCAAAGGCCGCTTTCGCGGCCTTTTCCATTTCTGCATTTTGCCTTTTGTACTCTTTTTCCTTCGTCGCTATCGTGACCTTGCTGTCTACAAACAAGGAGATAACAGCATGAAACGAGGAATGAAAACGCTTATTGCCGCCGTACTGGTTTGCGCGGCGGGGAGTCAGATAGCGCAGGCGGCGCCTTCTGCCGGCAAAGCGTCGGCGCCGGTAAAGGAAAGCGTGCAGTCGCCGCAGGCAAAAGCGCCGGATGCGTTAAATGCGCCGGATAGTGAAGGCACCAGGGTGAGTATCAATAACGCCAGCGCGGAAGAGCTGGCTAAGGCGCTGAATGGCGTCGGCCTGAAGAAAGCGCAGGCTATAGTGAGCTATCGCGAAGAGTACGGGCCATTTAAAACCGTTGACGATCTTAAGCAGGTGCCCGGAATGGGCAACTCGCTGGTAGAGAGAAATCTGTCACATCTGAAGCTGTAAATTTTCAGCGAAAGTTTGCACAGTCGTCATTATTTGCCAGACTGAAGAGGTCACACTAGTGGTGTGACCTCTGACCTCAAAACAACAATTAAAGATAAGGCATTTGCGCTATGCAGACACAAATCAAAGTTCGCGGCTATCATCTGGATGTCTATCAGCACGTTAACAATGCGCGTTATCTGGAGTTTCTCGAAGAAGCGCGTTGGGATGGCCTGGAAAGCAGCCCGGCCTTCCACTGGATGACCGCTCGCAACATCGCCTTTGTGGTGGTCAATATCAATATCAACTACCGCCGACCGGCGGTACTAAGCGATGTGTTAACCGTCACCAGCAAGCTCGAACAGCTGAACGGAAAAAGCGGGACGTTAAGCCAGGTGGTCACCCTCAACCCTAATGGCGAAGTGGTCGCCGATGCGCTTATCACTTTTGTCTGTATCGATCTAAAAACGCAGAAAGCGCTGCCGCTTGAGGGCGAATTGCGGGAGAAGCTGGAGCAGCTTGAGCCTCGCTAACAGGCCAGCCGGAGGGGGATGTCCCGGAGGCGGTGCTGCGCACCTGTCCGGGCTACGTTTCCTTAGCTGTCTGCGATCCGGTAGCGCGGGCAGGCGCATCGCGCCGCCCCCGTGAGCAAGCGCACAGAAAGTGGCAGAACTTCCCCGAAAGCGCTTCTGCGTATCTGACCGGGCTATGCATCGTGAGCCGCCTGCGATCCCGCCACGCCGCCGGGAAGTAACCGGTTACTGGAGCCCGGTTTTCTGCTTCATCACCGTCATCACCCCAACCTTATCGCCCAGATACTGGCTCAGCCCGTTGGCGCGGAGGTTACAGGCGGCGCACTGCCCGCAGCCGTCGCCTTTAATGCCGTTATAGCAGGTGAGGGTTTCATGGCGCACCAGGTCGAGCTGGCCCCAGTAATCGGCCAGGGCCCACGTTTCGGCTTTGTTAAGCCACATTAGCGGCGTCTCAAAGCGAATATCTTTCGCCATACCGAGGCTGACGGCATGGTGCAGCGCTTTCACGAACTCGTCGCGGCAGTCCGGGTAGCCCGAAAAGTCGGTCTCGCAAACGCCGGTGATAATAGCTTCCGCCTTCACCTGATACGCGTAAATGGCCGTCAGGGTTAAAAACAGAATGTTGCGCCCGGGTACGAAGGTATTCGGAATGCCGCTGGCGTCCGGTTCATAATCCGGAACCGGAATGCTATCGCGGGTCAGGCTGCTGACCGCCAGTTCGTTAAGCAGGGTGACATCAAGGACTTTATGGGCCACGGCCCCCAGCTTTAGCGCCAGTTCGCGAGCAACGTCAATCTCCGCGCGATGACGTTGGCCATAATCAAAAGTGACGCAATGCACTTCATCATACTGTTGCAGAGCCTGCACCAGGCAGGTCGTCGAATCTTGTCCTCCGCTGAAGACAACTACGGCGCGTTTCATGGTAATTCCTGACAATCGAAGTGAGGCGCATATGGTAGCGCCTGATGAACGTGACCACCAGCCCCGTCACGGCGTAGAGGCCGGTAGCCAGGCGCTGGCGAAATCAAACCAGCCGCGCGCGTTTAGCCGTAGTCCGTTGACCCCCGGCGGCGCGCTGATGCGATAATTATAATTGAACAGCGGCGTCATGATGGCATCGTCCATCAGGCTGTTAAAGACGTTGCGCAACGCTTCGCTACGGCTGCGTTCGTCCGGTAAGGCCTGAACGGCATCCAGCGTCGCCTGGAGATGCGCATATTGCGCCCCGGTCAGCAAATTAGGCCACAGCACGTCGCAGCGTAGCCACTGCTCCAGCGCATAGACCGGCGCTTCGCCAATCAGGCGGTCGCCCATCATCAGGTCCGCCTGTGCAAACTGCTGGCAGCCATCCCAGTTTTTCGCATCATGGAAAATAATCGTCAGCTCACAGCCCAGTTCCGCCAGCCGTTGACGAAGCCGATCCGCCATGGCGTGTAGCTCTACGGGGAGGTGATAGAGCAGCGTAAGCCGTTCGGGCAGAGGGGTACTATGATTTTCAGGCCACTGCGGAATAGACCAGCCCGGCAATACTTCGTTGCTGGGCGCGATCAGATCCTCATCCAGCGGCAGGGTTTCTAACAGGGTGGAGCGATGAATCAGCGAGACCAGCCTTTGCGCCTGCGCTTTGTTAAGACGAGGGCTCTGGCGCAGCGTCAGATAGCAAAAGCCGAGGCTAATACTGTTGCTGACCTGACGTAGTCTGGTCAGTTCGTCAGGATCGCCAATGGTTATCTGTACCGGATGACGACAGCTGGTGCCCAGATCCTGCTCGAACAACTGCGGCGTGATCCAGTACTCCACGGCCTGCAGCAGCGGGTGAGTGAGATGATAGCGCTGATGGTTTTCCAGCCGCACCAGGTCCGCAGTAAATCGCTTCAGGCGAAACGGTCCGCTGCCGATCGCCGGATCGTCAGGATGCGCCAGCACGCTGCAGTAGCTGGCAAGGCGGAACGGCAGCCAGTAATCGGCGCGATGCAGGGTGATAGTCAGACACTGGGAGTGGGTTACGCTAATTTCGCTGATACTGGCGAACAGCGTGCGCAGCGCGGGCAGCTGCAGCAGCATCAGGAGCCGCTGCTGCAGCTGTGAGGTTTTAATCGGATCGCCGTTGTGCCAGAACAGGGTAGAACGAATATAAAAGTGCCAGCGCAGGCCGTCAGGCGACACCTCCCAGTGATGGGCTAAATCGCCTATCGGACAGGTACTCTGCGCATCAAATCGGGTCAGACCGGAAAATATCTCCCCGGCCAGGTGCTGCTCCGCGCGTCCCGGCATAAAACCCGGGCGCAGCGGCTCCAGCGGACGGTAGTAAGGAATACGCAGGGTCGGCGTATTGTTCTGCCATTGGCCGCCGAGAAAGGGGGAAAGCAGCGCTTTAAGCTCCACCGGCGCCAGCTGGGCCAGTTCGAGGGCATTTTGCTGCTGCCCTTTATTCAGCGCCTGCTCCATCATCTCATTGCGCAGCGCTTCCGGCGCTTTATAAAACTGGAGTAGCCCGCGCTTTCCGCGACCGGAGCTGGCCTGCCAGCTTAGCCAGCCTGACTCTTGCGCCTGGCGCAGCAGGGTTCGAATGTGGCGTTCGCTGCAAAAGCAGCGTTCGGCCAGCTCGCCGACGGTTACCTGCTGCGGCTCTCCGGCGGAGGGCTGCCAGAGTCGCTGGTACTGATGCAGACGGTTTAATAGCCTCATCGCTGTGTAATCCTGCGTAGATTGGTAAACCCGGAACAATAAAATTTATCTATTCACTATTACTTCCGTATATCTCAGGCAATACTGCAACACAAGCAAAATCCACCACGATTTGGGGAGCAGAAGATGGCAAGACTGGCTGCATTCGATATGGACGGTACGCTACTGATGCCGGACCATCGTCTGGGAGAAAAAACGCTTTCGACGCTCAAACGTCTGCGCGATCGCGATATCACCCTGACTTTCGCCACCGGTCGTCATGCTCTGGAAATGCGCCACGTTATCGGCGAGTTCTCTCTGGATGCGTTTTTAATCACCGGCAACGGGACGCGCATTCACTCTCTGGAAGGTGAGGAGCTGTATCGCCGCGATCTGGCTCCCGATGTGGCGGAAGAGGTGCTGCACAGCGCCTGGGAAACCACGGCCAGTATGCATTTCTTTAACGACGGCGGCTGGTACACCGGGCAGGCGATCCCGGAATTACTGAAAGCGCACGTCTTTAGCGGTTTTCGTTATCAGCTGTACGATCCAAAGCGAATGCCGGCGCATCAGGTCACTAAAATCTGCTTCTGCGGCGATCATGACGATTTGCGGCGGCTAAGGCTTCAACTGAGTGAAGCGCTGGGCGGCCGAGCGGATCTCTGTTTTTCGGCGATGGATTGCCTTGAAGTGTTGCCTGGCGGCTGTAACAAAGGCGCGGCGCTGGCGGTATTAAGCCAGCATCTGGGGCTGACGATGCAGGATTGTATGGCGTTCGGTGACGCCATGAACGACCTGGAAATGCTCGGCAGCGTCGGGCGCGGCGTGATTATGGGCAATGCGATGAATCAGCTGAAAGCGGAACTCCCACATCTACCGGTTATTGGCGACTGCCGTCATCAGGCCGTCTCCCACTTTTTGACTCATTGGCTGGATAATCCCGATCTTCCTTATTCCCCCGAATAAAGAGACCCTGCCAGCAAGCCAGATATGCTGTGATATCTGGCTTCTTTTATTTTGCCTGCAGCAGGTCGGCGATTTGTGCCTGCCATGAGGAGATATCGCCAATATTGGCCGCTACCCACTGCGGGTTGTAGTAGGTTTCCAGATAACGTTCACCGCTGTCGCACAGCAGCGTGACGAGAGAGCCGGTGCGCCCCTCTTCGCGCATCCGCACGGCCAGCTGCAGTACGCCCCACATGTTGGTGCCGGTGGAGGCGCCGACCTTACGTCCGAGCAGCGTTTCCAGCCATAGCGCGGTGGCGACGCTGGCGGCATCCGGTACCCGCAGCATCTCATCGACCACGTCGGGAATAAACGACGGTTCGACGCGCGGGCGGCCGATGCCCTCAATTTTACTGCCGACCGGGCTGCGCAGGCTGGCGTCGCGGCTCTGCCAGTAGTCCATAAACACCGAGTTTTGTGGGTCAACCACCAGCAGCTGCGTATCGTAGCCCTGACTACGAATGTAGCGTCCGATGGTGGCAGAGGTGCCTCCGGTGCCCGCGCTCATCACGATATACGACGGCTGCGGATGCGGCTCATGGTTCATCTGACGGAAGATACTGTCGGCGATATTATTGTTTCCCCGCCAGTCGGTCGCCCGTTCGGCATAGGTAAACTGATCCATATAATGGCCGTTCAGCTCGCGGGCCAGGGTTTCGGAGGCGGCATAGATTTCGCAGGCGCTATCGACGAAGTGGCAGCGGCCGCCGTAGAACTCAATTTGTTCAATTTTACGTTTTGCCGTACAGGAAGGCATCACGGCGATAAACGGCAGGCCTAAGAGACGGGCGAAGTAGGCTTCAGAGACGGCGGTCGAACCGGAAGAGGATTCGATAATCGTTGTCCCTTCTTTAATCCAGCCGTTGCACAGACCATAGAGAAACAGCGAGCGGGCCAGGCGGTGCTTCAGGCTACCGGTTGGATGGGTGCTTTCATCCTTCAGGTAGAGCTGGATCCCCGGGAACCCCGGAAGCGCCAGACGAATAAGGTGCGTGTCGGCGGAACGCTGATAATCGGCATTAATTTCACTAATCGCGTGTTTAACCCAGGCGCTGTTCATCTTAAATTCCTGTTTGTCATTTTGTGCCCAGCTTAGCGGAAATCGAAGGAAAAATTGTTGCCATTTAGCCTTTCAATTACAATGAATGGAGTAAATTTTTCTCCCAAGGTGCCCTATGTTAGATAAAATTGACCGTAAGCTGCTTTCTTTACTGCAAACCGACTGCACCCTCTCTTTGCAGGCGCTGGCCGATGCCGTTAATCTGACCACCACGCCCTGCTGGAAGCGCCTGAAGCGGCTGGAAGACGAAGGTATTCTGCGTGGGCGCGTCGCGCTGCTGGATGCGGAAAAGGTCGGGCTTGGGCTGACGGCGTTTGTGCTGATTAAGACTCAGCATCACAGTAGCGACTGGTATTGCCGCTTCGTCAGCGAAGTCACGCAGATGGCGGAGGTTCTCGGTTTCTGGCGTATGGCGGGGGAGTATGATTATCTGCTGCGGGTCCAGGTGGCGGATATGAAGAACTACGATGATTTTTATAAACGCCTGGTTAACAGCGTGCCGGGGCTCTCGGATGTCACTTCGAGTTTTGCCATGGAACAGATAAAATACACCACTGCCTTGCCGATTGATTAACGGCATCAGCCGCTACGAATTACACACTCAGGATTTAACTGCTTGCGATTATTTGCCCAACTTAGCTGGTATTTCCGCCGGGAGTGGCGTCGTTACCTCGGCGCTATTGCTCTGCTGATCGTGATTGCCATTCTGCAACTGGTGCCGCCAAAGGTGGTGGGTATCGTGGTTGACGGCGTAACAAAACAACATTACACCGCGGAAAAGGTGTGGATGTGGATCGGCCTGCTGGTCGTTATTGCGGTGATGGTCTATTTGCTGCGCTACGTCTGGCGCGTATTGCTTTTCGGCGCCTCTTATCAGCTGGCCGTCGAACTGCGCGAGGATTTCTATCGCCAGCTCAGCCGCCAGCATCCGGCCTTTTACCTGCGCCACCGTACCGGCGATCTGATCGCTCGCGCCACCAACGATGTGGATCGGGTGGTGTTCGCCGCCGGCGAGGGGGTATTAACCCTGGTTGACTCGCTGGTCATGGGCTGCGCGGTGCTGATTGTCATGTCGACGCAAATCAGCTGGCAGTTAACCCTGCTGGCGCTGCTGCCCATGCCGCTGATGGCGCTGGCGATTAAGCGTAACGGCGATGCATTACACGAACGCTTTCGCGTCGCGCAGGCGGCCTTCTCCAGCCTCAACGACCGCACCCAGGAGAGCCTGACCAGCATCCGCATGATCAAAGCCTTTGGTCTCGAAGACCGACAGTCGGCGCTGTTTGCCGCCGACGCCGCGGATACCGGGGCGAAAAACATGCGCGTGGCGCGTATCGACGCCCGCTTTGACCCGACGATTTATATCGCTATCGGGACCGCTAACCTGCTGGCCATCGGCGGCGGCAGCTGGATGGTGATCCAGGGCAGCCTGACTCTGGGTCAGCTCACCAGCTTTGTGATGTACCTCGGCCTGATGATCTGGCCAATGCTGGCGCTGGCGTGGATGTTTAACATCGTGGAGCGCGGTAGCGCGGCCTATGCGCGCATTCGCACCATGCTGGAGGAGGCGCCGGTGGTGAACGACGGCAGCGAGCCGACGCCGGAAGGGCGCGGCACGCTTAGCGTCGCCGTGCGCGAGTTTATCTACCCGCAGGCGAACAAGGTCTCGCTGGAAAAGGTCAACTTTACGCTCCAGCCCGGGCAGATGCTGGGGATTTGCGGGCCGACCGGCTCCGGCAAGAGCACCATTCTGGCGCTGATTCAGCGCCACTTTGACGTGACTGAAGGCGATATCCGCTTCCACGACGTTCCCCTGACCCGGCTACAGCTGGATAGCTGGCGCGCACGTCTGGCGGTCGTCAATCAGACACCGTTCCTGTTCTCTGATACCGTCGCCAGCAACATTGCCCTCGGTAAACCGGACGCCACGCAGGAGCAAATCGAGCACGTTGCGCGGCTTGCCAGCGTGCATGAGGATATCCTGCGCCTGCCGCAGGGGTATAACACCGAAGTCGGCGAGCGCGGCGTTATGCTTTCCGGTGGGCAAAAACAGCGTATTTCCATCGCCCGCGCGCTGCTGCTGGAGGCGGAGATCCTGATCCTTGATGATGCGCTGTCGGCGGTGGACGGCAGAACGGAGCACCAGATTTTGCATAACCTGCGGCAGTGGGGAGAGGGGCGGACGGTGATCATTAGCGCCCATCGCCTGTCGGCGTTGACCGAGGCCAGCGAAATTCTGGTGATGCAGCACGGGCATATTTCCCAGCGCGGTCGCCATGAGGCGCTGGCGGCGCAGCCGGGCTGGTATCGGGATATGTACCGTTATCAGCAGCTGGAAGCGGCGCTGGATGATGTCCCGCAGGAAGATAAGGAGGTCGCCGGTGCGTAGTTTCACTGAACTCTGGCCGACCTTAAAGCGCCTGCTGGCCTACGGCTCCCCGTGGCGTAAACCACTGATGATAGCGGTTGCCATGATGTGGGTTGCGGCGGTGGCGGAAGTCAGCGGCCCGCTGCTGATCAGCTACTTTATCGACAATATGGTGGCGAAGCACTCGCTGCCGTTGAAGCTGGTCTGCGGTCTCGCCGTGGCCTATATCGGCCTGCAACTTCTTGCCGCTGGCCTGCATTATTGCCAGGCGCTGCTGTTTAATCGCGCGGCGGTCGGCGTGGTGCAGCAGCTGCGCAGCGATGTGATGGACGCCGCGCTGCGTCAGCCGCTCAGCGAGTTTGATACGCAGCCGGTCGGGCAGCTCATCTCGCGGGTTACCAACGATACCGAAGTGATTCGCGATCTCTACGTGACCGTGGTGGCGACCGTGCTGCGTAGCGCCGCTTTGATTGGCGCGATGCTGGTGGCGATGTTCAGCCTTGACTGGCGGATGGCGCTGGTGGCTATCGCTATTTTCCCGGCGGTGCTGATCGTGATGATGATTTATCAGCGCTACAGCACGCCCATCGTCAGGCGGGTTCGCGCCTGGCTGGCGGACATCAACGACGGTTTTAATGAAGTGATTAACGGCATGGGCGTCATCCAGCAGTTCCGCCAGCAGGCGCGGTTCGGCGAGCGGATGCGCGAGGCCAGCTACGCCCACTATCTGGCGCGTATGCAAACCCTGCGTCTTGATGGCTTCCTGCTGCGCCCACTGCTGAGCCTGTTCTCTTCATTAATTCTCTGCGGCCTGCTGATGCTGTTTGGTTTCAGCAGCAGCGGAACGATCGAAGTCGGGGTGCTATACGCCTTTATTAGCTATCTTGGGCGACTGAACGAGCCGCTGATCGAGCTGACCACCCAGCAGTCAATGCTGCAGCAGGCGGTCGTGGCGGGCGAGCGCGTCTTCGAGCTCATGGACAAACCGCGTCAGGCGTGGGGTGAAGATAGCGAGCCGCTGCGCAGCGGGGCGATGAGTATCGATCATGTCTCTTTTGCCTACCGCGACGATAGACTGGTGTTGCAGGATATTAATCTCGATATCCCGTCCCGCAGCTTTGTGGCGCTGGTTGGTCATACCGGGAGCGGTAAAAGCACCCTGGCCAGCCTGATGATGGGCTACTACCCGTTAACCCAGGGAGAGATTCGCATCGACGGTCGTCCGCTTTCTTCCTTAAGCCACAGCGCGCTGCGTCAGGGGATTGCAATGGTGCAGCAGGATCCGGTGGTGCTGGCTGACACCTTCTATGCCAACGTCACCCTCGGTCGCGACATCAGCGAAGAGCAGGTCTGGGAAGCGCTGGAAGCGGTACAGCTGGCGGCGCTGGCCCGTGAAATGGAAAACGGTATTTATACGCTGCTGGGCGAGCAGGGGAATAATCTCTCCGTTGGCCAGAAACAGCTGCTGGCGCTGGCGCGGGTGCTGGTCGATACGCCGCAGGTGCTGATTCTTGATGAGGCGACGGCCAATATCGATTCCGGTACCGAGCAGGCGATTCAGCAGGCTCTGGCTCGGGTGCGCGAGCACACCACGCTGGTGGTGATTGCGCACCGCTTATCGACCATCGTCGAGGCCGATACGATCCTGGTACTGCACCGCGGTCAGGCCGTTGAGCGCGGAAGTCACCAGCAGTTGCTGGCGGCCAGAGGCCGCTACTGGCAGATGTATCAGCTGCAGCTGGCTGGCGAAGAGCTGGCGGCCAGCGCGCAGGAAGAGTCGCTTATCGCCTGATGCACCATAAACAGGCAGCGGCGCCGCCGCGGCCTGAGGTGGTGCAAAATCGTCACAAGCTGCGCACTGAAATGGTGCAGTTTCAGGCAAAAGAGGCATTTTGCCGCTTCGTTTCCGCCGAATTATTCTCCTTCCTCCTCAAAAAGGGCCGCCTGGCGGTCCTTTTTCATTTCTGGCATAGCCCTTGCTTTATTAGAAACGTGTTAGCTGCGGCCATTACCGAATTCTGACTGGAGGGGACTTATGAAGCTGGTTACCGTGGTAATCAAACCATTCAAACTGGAAGACGTGCGTGAAGCATTATCTTCAATGGGTATTCAGGGCCTGACGGTCACTGAAGTTAAAGGGTTCGGCCGTCAGAAAGGCCACGCGGAGCTCTATCGCGGCGCGGAATATAGCGTCAATTTTCTGCCGAAAGTGAAGATTGACGTCGCGATTGCCGACGATCAGCTGGACGAAGTCGTCGATGTCATCAGTAAAGCGGCTTACACCGGAAAGATTGGCGACGGCAAAATCTTTGTCGCCGAGCTGCAGCGCGTGATTCGCATCCGTACCGGCGAATCAGACGAAGCGGCACTGTAACTTTCAGACCACACAGTGATGGGGAACGAAACAATGAAGATAGCAACAATGAAAACAGGTCTGGGAGCGTTGGCTCTTCTTCCGGGGCTGGCGATGGCCGCACCGGCGGTCGCGGACAAAGCCGACAACGCTTTTATGATGATTTGCACCGCGCTGGTGCTGTTTATGACGATTCCGGGCATCGCGCTGTTCTACGGCGGGCTGATCCGCGGTAAAAACGTTCTCTCCATGCTGACGCAGGTCATCGTGACGTTTGCGCTGGTCTGCGTACTGTGGGTGGTTTATGGCTACACGCTGGCCTTCGGCGCTGGCGGCAGCTTCTTCGGCAACTTCGACTGGGTACTGCTGAAAAATATTGAACTGAAAGCGCTGATGGGGAGCTTCTATCAGTACATCCACGTTGCTTTCCAGGGCTCCTTTGCCTGTATTACCGTTGGCCTGATCGTCGGTGCGCTGGCGGAACGTATTCGCTTCTCGGCGGTACTGATATTCGTTGTGGTATGGATGACGCTCTCTTATGTGCCGATTGCGCACATGGTATGGGGCGGCGGTCTGTTGGCTACGCACGGCGCGCTTGATTTCGCCGGCGGTACGGTTGTTCACATCAACGCCGCGGTCGCGGGGCTGGTGGGCGCCTACATGATGGGCAAACGCGTCGGCTTTGGTAAAGAAGCGTTCAAACCGCATAACCTGCCGATGGTTTTCACCGGTACCGCCATCCTCTACGTTGGCTGGTTTGGCTTTAACGCCGGTTCAGCAAGCGCGGCGAACGAAATTGCCGGTCTGGCGTTCGTTAACACCGTGGTTGCAACGGCGGCGGCTATCCTGGCATGGACCTTCGGCGAGTGGGCAACCCGCGGCAAGCCGTCACTGCTGGGCGCCTGTTCAGGGGCGATTGCCGGTCTGGTCGGCATCACTCCGGCCTGTGGCTATATTGGCGTCGGCGGCTCGCTGATTGTGGGTATCGCTGCGGGCCTTGCGGGTCTGTGGGGCGTCACCGTTCTGAAACGCTGGCTGCGCGTTGATGACCCGTGCGATGTGTTTGGCGTCCACGGAGTCTGCGGTATCGTAGGTTGCATCCTGACCGGTATCTTCGCCGCGACTTCTCTGGGCGGTGTGGGCTACGCGGAAGGCGTCACCATGGGCCATCAGGTTCTGGTACAGCTGGAAAGCATCGGTATCACCATCGTCTGGTCAGGCGTCGTCGCCTTTATCGGTTACAAGGTTGCCGATATGACCGTTGGCCTGCGCGTACCGGAAGATCAAGAGCGTGAAGGGCTGGACGTAAACAGCCACGGCGAAAACGCCTACAACGCCTGATAAAACGAGTTATCTCCTGAAGCTGCAGAGCCTCCCCTCGGGGAGGCTCTGCTTTTTTATGCGTTGCGATTACGCATGACGCCTTCCTGCACCGTGGAAGCCACCAGCGTACCGTCCTGAGTGTAGAACTCGCCGCGGACAAAACCGCGCGCGCTGGAGGCGGAGGTGCTCTCAACGCTGTACAGCAGCCAGTCGTTGATGTTGAACGGGCGGTGGAACCACATTGAGTGATCGATGGTGGCAACCTGCATGCCCGGCTCCAGAAAACCGACGCCGTGAGGCTGCAGGGCAACGGGCAGGAAGTTAAAATCCGAAGCGTAGCCCAGCAGAGACTGATGGGTGCGGAGATCTTCCGGCACTGCGCCGTTGGCGCGGATCCAGACCTGACGCGTTGGTTCTGCAACGTGTCCTTTCAGAGGGTTATGGAATTCGACCGGGCGAATCTCCAGCGGTTTATCGCAGAGAAATTTCTCTTTGACCTGCGGCGGCAGCAGGTGGGCCAGCTTGCGGGCAATATCCGTTTCGGAGGGAAGCGCGTCCGGAGCGGGTGCCGCTGGCATGGTTTTCTGATGTTCATAGCCGGGTTCTGGCGCCTGGAAAGAGGCGGTCATATAGAAAATGGGCTTCCCGTTTTGAATCGCCGCCACCCGGCGGGCGCTGAAGCTATTGCCATCGCGCAGGACTTCAACATCATAGATGATAGGTTTCAGGCTATCGCCGGGACGCAGGAAGTAGCTGTGAAACGAGTGAATCAGGCGTTCTGTGGGCACCGTCTCTTTTGCCGCATACAGCGCCTGACCCACTACCTGGCCGCCAAAGACCTGTCGCAATCCCAGATCTTCGCTCTGTCCGCGGAACAATCCCTCTTCAATTTTTTCCAGATTTAACAATGCCAGCAAATGGGTTAGTGCCTGACTCATAGTTATCCTCAATCAATGATGACTGCCTGGCGCAGCGCGTTATTGAGGCAAAGTATAACCTGGAATCGCAAGTGGTCCGATGGGTTCAATAATCTGAATATGGGCTCTTTTCCAGGAAGAGATCTGAGATCTGTGCCACACTTATTCACGATACTAATGTCCTGTCCCCGATTGTGGCTGGATGTACTCCTGTTAAAGAAGGGATGAAAAGGAGAAAAGAATGAAATTTGCCTATATGTTAAGTGCTTTAGCCGTAGCGGCTACGCTGTCTGCCTGTGCGAACAACCACAACAGCAATGCAGCGAACCAGGCGGCGCCCGATCCTTATGGCATTGCCTCACTAAGCTCCTCGCAGCAGCAGCCTAACGTATCCGGGACCATCAATATTCGACAGCGCGTGGCGTTACCGCCGGACGCGGTATTGACCGTAACCCTGTCGGATGCGTCTCTGGCCGATGCGCCAGCGCACGTGCTGTCGCAAAAAGCGGTAAGGACCGAAGGGAAGCAGGCGCCGTTTAACTTTGTCCTGCCCTATAACCAGGCGCAAATTCAGCCTAATGCCCGCATTCTTCTCAGCGCGGCGATTACCGTTAACGGTCAGCTGATGTTTATTACCGATACCGTGCAGACGGTGATTAACCAGGGCGGTAACCGGGCCGATCTGGTGCTGGTGCCGGTTCAGCAAACGGCGGTGCCGGTGGCGAACAACAGCGCCCCTGCTGCCCAGTAACTCCCCACCATGCCCCTTTACAGGGGCATTTTTTTGCCTTCAATAAATCCAGCGGTAGTGCTGCAGATCAATATGTCCGCTGCCTGAAACCTGGACGCCCTCCGCCAGTAGCGCCTGGCGTTGGCGCTGCAGATCTGGTCCGGTAAGGGAGATATCGCCGTGGCGGTTGACGACCCGATGCCAGGGGAGAGTCGATCCTTCCGGCAGGCGCTTTAATACTCCGCCCACCTGGCGAGCCGCTCGCGGTGAACCCGCCAGCTGAGCAATGTCGCCGTAGGTGGCAACGTATCCCTCTGGAATCGAGGCGACTATCTGCCAGACCCGCTGCGGAAAAGTATCGTGAGAATCCATAGTACGTCCTGTTGCCGGAAAAGGCTCAGGATAAGCGTTGTATGACGGGCTGTACAGATAGCGGGTCAGGCCGATTTAACGATGGTAAATTCCAGCGCCAGACCCAGCACCTGCATGCCATGAACATTTTCATTCGCCGTATTGCTCAGCAGTGTTTCAAGAAACTTCAGGCGTTTTGACTGGGCGTTAATCACCAGCTTTGCGCGCATTGCCGGAAGCTTAAGCGTTGATATCGGATACACCATGCGACCGCTGACGTCGATGGGGAGTTTACGTAATTCAATGTGCTGAAGGACGCCGACGGTAGAGTAGAGCAGCGCGACCGGGGTGACGGCGAGCAGCTGATTATTGCTAATCGTCACAAAATCGAGGATGACCTCCGGACGCAGAAAGTTTAAACCGTGGAAGGAAACGGTCACTTCGGCGATGGCCGGCATCGCCAGGGTAGTGATTAAACGCGGTGATTCACTCATTCATATACCATTGAGACAGTGCGTTGATTAAAAAAGACGGTAGATAAGCCTCATTATGGCCGCTGGCGAGGATTTCCGCTGAGAGTGTGCTCGCAATCTCATAAGGGGATCGGGGCCATTTTACGGTGAGAAGCCGCTGTAGACGCGACTTTGCGCAATAAACCAGCACCCAATCGCCGGCGGCTTGCAATTCAGGGGTTCAGCAGGGATAATGCGCCAGCGCGTTAGGTAACTAACGCTCTCAATGGGGGCTCTGTTGGTTCTCCCGCAACGCTACTCTGTTTACCAGGTCAGGTCCGGAAGGAAGCAGCCAGAGCAGACGACGTGTGTGCCGGGATGTAGCTGGCAGGGCCCCCACCCATTTCAGGGTACCCTCTCGCTATTCGCATTCATTCCATGGTTTCCCTCAGCCTTCATATTTAATATCCACAAATATATTGTGAGTATTTTTGGTTTCTAAACCCTCTATTTTTTATGCCAAAAAATTCACTACGTCATAAATTTGAAATTTAACTGAAATATTATTGTCATCTTTATGTCATATATAACGTGCAGATTATTCATGGGAAAATGTTGTTTGATATAAGCTAAAAATATATCTCTGGATCAGCATGTTAACTTCGTGTATTAATTATATGATGATTTTATTTCACGGGAAGCGTGACTATGACCACTGTGGTTCTGAACGTAAAAATTGATGGCGAGTTAAAAGAAAAGCTGCGTCAGTATGCGGAAGAAAATAACGAAAATTTAGGAACAGCTACGGAGAAACTGCTGCTGCTGGCCTTTCAGGTAGCGGAATCAGCAGACGAGGCGGGGGTTTCGGAAGAAGATATCGATAGCCAGCATACCGAAGAGGAAGCGTCTCCATTAACCCCTAAAGAAATCAAAGCATTACGTAAAATTCTGAAGAAGAAAAAATGAAACAACAACTCTCTACAGCCAGCAACTATAGCGAAGCCTGCGATATGCTGCGTTCCGGATACGTTAAGCACGTACGCCTGAACTGGAATATCGGTAGCGATGAGTTCTTTCGCATTGCCTCCGACTGGTGTGACACAGGGGCAAAAATAAAAAAAGATGAAGACGGCTTTATTATTTCTCTGAAAGGGTTTCCGATCCCGCGTCAGCATTAATGAAACTATTGCAATTTTGTCATCGGGCTGACACGTCAGAAAGACAAAATTGAAGCGCAATTTTATAAAAACATCTCATATGCGTCATGGATGATGGTTTTTGACGGGCTGGCTCCAGCCCGTCGATATTTTCTTAAATGATTTTCCTCAGGCGGAAACTCTCTTTCTGCTCAGTCAGACTATGCCACAACGGCTGCAATGTCGTAAACGCGCTGCGCAGTTCGTCATCCGAAAGGGTAAAGGGCAAACGCAAATAGCGATCAAACGCGCCGGCCAGGCCAAAGCGAGTTCCCGTCCCGATGTGAATTCCCCGGCTTTCAGCGCGAACGGAAAAGAGCGTCGCCAGCATTCCCGGTAATTCCACCCAAAAAGAGAGTCCTCCTTCCGGCGGCGTGAAGTGCCAGTGGGGAAAATATTCCGCCATCAGCGCGCCGCACATATCCCGGCGAGTCGCCAGCATGGCGCGCCGTGACGGTAGCAGCCTGTTCTCATTCTCAAGCAACCAGCAGCAGGCCAGCTGTTCCAGCAGCGGGGAGCCGAGATCGAGAGAGTCGCGGGCCTGAACCAGCGAAGCAATGGTTCGCGAAGAAGCGCGGATCCAACCTATTCGCAGGCCGCCCCAGAAGCTTTTTCCCGCTGAACCGATGGTTATCACCGGGGCATCAGGATTAAATGCCGCTAAAGGCGGCGGCGGCGGGGCGTCATACCATAAATCCACCATCGTTTCGTCTGCCACCAGCGTGGTGCGGGTTTGTGCGGCGATGTCCGCTACCCGCTGGCGCGTTGCGCTATCCATACAGCGGCCGGTGGGATTATGAAAATCCGGCATCAGCCAGGCCAGACGCGGAGCCGTTTGGGCAATCGTTGCCGCCAGACCATCGCAATCCCATCCCTGCTGCGGTAACGCCACGCTAACCGGACGACATGATGCGCCCTGTATCGCGCTAAGCGCCATGGGGTAAGTTGGCGCATCCACCACCACCCGATCGCCGGGCCCGGTGAATAAACGCAGTACCAGCGCAAAGCCGCTAAGCGCCCCGTTGACGATCATCACTTCATCGCTGCGGGTTGGCAGCCCGCGTTCGCTATAGCGGCGGGCGATGGCTTCGCGCAGAAGCGGGAGCCCTTGTTGATCGTAACCGGTGTTGGATAAATGTTCAGGCATGATCTTTAAGGCCTGGCTGTAGGCCTGATGGATCTCGGGGCCGGCGCTAAGGGCGGCAACGGCCAGATTCACCGATAGCGGGTCCGTTTGTTTGGCCGCCGCCTCTACCGGACGCTCCGGCAAGGCGATCCGCGAACCGCTTCCCTGACGGCTGTAGAGATAGCCTTCTTCCCGAAGCTGACCGAGCGCGCTGGCAACCGTGGTGCGGCTGATATTCAGGGCCGCCGCCAGTTCACGTTCCCCGGGCAGTCGCGTTTCCAGCGCCAGGCGGCCATCGAGAATGAGCAGGCGCAGCGCTTCTGCAAGCTGACGCCAGATAGGCGTGCGAGAAGTGGACTCCTGCCAGTGACCGAGCAGCCGTACCAGCGATTGTGCACCAAAGCGACGAGATAACATAGCAATCCACTTTTTAAAAACTGGCCATTAATTATCAATCCATTTTTACTGATGATAAGGGAAATCGCAATTGCCCTGAGGTGAAAAATGGTACGTCGCTTGCTGCAACTTTACATTGGTCTGGTCCTGTACGGCGTGTCGACCGCGTTATTTGTGCATGCCAATCTGGGGGCCGATCCGTGGGATGTTTTTCATCTGGGGATCGGTAAGCAGTTTAATCTGGATTTTGGTACGGTCATGATCCTGACGGGAGCGGCAGTGCTGCTGCTGTGGATCCCGCTACGGCAAATGCCGGGGCTGGGTACGGTGAGCAACGTGATTGTGCTGGGGCTGGCGGCAAACGCGACCTTAGCCGTGCTGCCGCCGTTGGATTCGCTGGTGGCGCGTAGCCTGCTGCTGGCGGGCGCTATCGTACTGAATGCGCTGGCGACGGGGATGTATATTGGCGCGGGCTTTGGTCCCGGGCCGCGCGATGGGCTGATGACCGGTCTGCATGCTCGTACGGGGTGGTCGCTGCGCGGTATCCGCACCGCGATTGAAGTTTCGGTCCTGCTGATTGGCTGGATGATGGGCGGCAAGTTTGGCGTGGGAACCGTACTCTATGCGTTAACTATCGGCCCGCTAATCCAGCTGTGTCTGCCGTGGTTTCATCAGCCAGCCGCGCGGAAGGCTCTGGCGAAACCCGGTGAGGCTATCTCCTGATTTTACGCTGCCATCAGACCTGGAGACTAAACTTATCAATTCAGATACGGCCGGATTCTCCGGCCGTACTGTTCACTTCGGAGAGCAGACTCATGAAGTACGTTGATGGTTTTGTCGTTGCCGTACCGGCGGAAAATAAGGAGGCATACCGCGAGATGGCAGCAAAGGCCGCGCCATTATTTAAAGAGTTTGGCGCACTCCGCGTGGTCGAGTGCTGGGCGGATGATGTCCCGGATGGCAAGCTGACCGATTTTCGCCTGGCGGTGAAAGCGGAGGAGAATGAAGAGGTGGTGTTCAGCTGGATTGAGTATCCCTCTAAAGAGGTTCGCGATGCCGCGAATGCCAAAATGATGGCCGACCCGCGGATGAAAGAGTTTGGCGAATCGATGCCCTTTGATGGAAAACGAATGATATACGGCGGCTTTGCCCCGCTTCTGGATGAGTAATTCATCTTTGCCATCCCCATAGCTTTTGGGGATGGCGATAGACGCGCTACAGATGACTCCAGCCATGCAGCAGCATATAAAAACCCACCACCATAATCAGGGTGCCGGAAATCCACGGCGCTTTGCGCGAGAGATCGTTCAGCCCGGGCCAGCGGTTTGCCACGTGCTTCAGGCTGAGGGCGGCAATTGCGCCGGAAGCCACCAGGGTGATCGCCAGCCCAACGCTAAACCCCAGTACCAGGGTTGCCCCCAGCGAGAACTTTTTCAACTGCAGGCAAATGAGCAGTACGGTAATGGATGCCGGGCAGGGAATGAGTCCCCCCGTCAGTCCGAACAAGACGATCTGCCCGGTGGTGACCCGCTGGCCGTTAAAGCGGCGATTGATCGCTTGCGCATGCGCGCGCTGATGGGCGTCCTGCCAGTCATCGGCGGCAACCCGCGAAGGTTGGTGAGCGTGAGGATGATGTTGATGCGCAAGGTGGCGATCGTGATGATGTTCATGTTCATGTTCATGTTCATGTTCATGTTCATGTTCATGTTCATGGGTATGGTCATGGGTATGGTCATGGGTATGGGTATGTGAACGCGATTCGCGCCAGGTACGCGCCAGCATCCAGCAGGCAATCAGTACGATAAGGCCCCCTGAGATCAGCTGAAACCAGGGTTCCGACGTTTGTGCATTCCAGCCGCGGCCGAGCCACAGACCTGCCATGGCCACCAGCCAGACCACCGCGGTATGCGATACCGTCGCCGCCAGCCCCAGCAGCACCGCCTGCTTTAATGTTCCCCGCACCGCCACGATAAATGCCGCCATCATGGTTTTTGAGTGCCCGGGCTCAAGGCCGTGCAGCGCGCCCAGCAGAATCGCGCTGGGAATAAATAGCCAGGCGTTGCCCTGCTGCAGGAGTGAAGCGAAATCGTTCATAACGTGATCCCTAACTAAAAAGTGCTTGTATGCTACTCCCCCCCAGTACATAAATACTACCCCCCAGTAGAAAAATACTCCGGGGGAGTAGGGCATGTTATGCTGTTCTGATTGCATACAAGGGTCGTTAGTGGAAACGATCGATTAATCAAATAGTGGATCGCGAAATGTCACATACCGTTCGTCACAAGAAGATGTTATTGACCCGATTGAAGAAAATTCAGGGGCAAAGCGCCGCGCTGGAAAAAATGCTTAACCGCGAGCATGAATGCGCAGAGGTTCTACAGCAGCTGGCTGCCATTCGCGGTGCGGTAAACGGCATGATGATGCAGGTTATCCAGGGACATTTAACGGATCATGTCGTGAAGGAGCCGGAAGAAGGTCAGCGTGAGGCTGACCTTGATGTGGTGATGCAGGTGATAAAATCCTATCTGAAATAGGCTCAGTCATCATGTGTTCCGGACGGCGATGAATACGCCTTAAGGTTATTCTCGGCCCACAGAATAAATTTCTCTTTTGGCAGCGCCTTACTATAAAGCCAGCCCTGGGCATACAGCACGCCATGCATGCGCAGCCAGTCGCGTTGGCTTTCGGTTTCGACGCCTTCTGCGACGGTCGCCAGATTGAGCGCTTTCGCCATTTCAATGATGTGCGGCGTCAGCGATTCACACTCCAGCGTATCGACAAATGCTTTATCGATTTTCAGGGTATCAACGTCCAGCTTTTGTAAATAGCTCAGGCTGGAATAGCCGGTGCCGAAGTCATCGATGGAGATACGGTGTCCGGCCTGACGATAGCCGGCGATGACTGGCAGAGTGGTTTGCGGGTCGACAAAACCGCGCTCGGTGATTTCCAGAATGATCTGCTGAGCGCTGATGCCCCAGCGCTGAAGCTGCTCTTGTAACAGCATCGGCAGCCTTGGCGAACGCAAATCATCAACCGACAGGTTTATCGAGATATGTATCTCCGGGCGCTGCCGCAGCCAGGTACCGAGATCGGTAAAAATTTTTCGTACAATATCTTCGGTTAAGCGGGTAATCAGCCCGGTTTGTTCGGCAAGCGGAATAAAAATATCCGGCGATAAGAAACTGCCATCGGGCTGCCTCCAGCGAGCAAGCGCCTCCGCGCCGACGATCTTTCCGCTCTGCAGCGAAATAATGGGCTGGTAATAAACCTGGATGGCATGAGAATTCAGCGCGTCCAGCATCCCATTACGCGGTGAGCGCAGCCTCCGCAGCAGGCGAAGCAGCAGAAATGAGGCCAGAAGGCTGGTGAACAGACCAATCGGCAGCCACAGCATCAGCTGCTGATGTAGCTTTTTCTGCAGCGGCACCGTCGAGGACCAGGTGGCAATGGCCAGCCCCAGCTCCGGGAGACGATGAAGACGATAAACGGTGCTATCGAGGGTTAGGGTCCTGGCATACTGATGCTTAATTCTCTCCCAGACGGCAGCGTTGAGCGGTTTACTGCTAATGATGATTTGATTGCGCTGCGTGCCGAACAAGAGCGTGTGAATCTGTTCATGGCCTAATGGAATGACATCGATAAACGACTCGGGATCGATCATCACCACGTGATGCTCGCTGCCCATGGCCGTCATTTTATGTTTCAGACCCAGATCGTTAACTGAGGTAAGCCAGGTACGATAGCCATCGGCCGTGATGTGGTCGGGAGCAGGAAAGGTAACCGAAACCTGATGATCTTCGAGGGAAGAGCACTGCGGAATACCCTCATGTAACCACAGCACTTCCTGAACGTAGCGATGGGTATAGGCGATCCGTCGCATCGTGAGCAAATGCTGCGGACTGCAGGTGGTAGCCGCATGCGCATCAGCTTCGTTCAGCGCCTCTCTTGCCTGATCGGCAACCTGCTGAACGCGGGCCAGTACGCGGACGGAAAAGTTGTCCAGTTCGCTATAAAATTGCTCTTTGGCCTGCTGCATTGCCAGCCAGATGCTCAGCGCGACCGGCAGGATAATGGCCAGTATCAATACCCCTGTAACCAGACTCACCTGATGCCGGGTCGTCATGAGTATTTCCTTATTTTATTGAGGGGTTCGATGAGTATACGCGAAAGATAAAAGAGGGTTCAGCACGGGGTAGAAAAAGGCCCGAACCGCAAGATAGCAACGAATTCGGGCTAACAGTGGATGAACCGCGACGCCCAAGGCCTGGAGCGTCGCGGAGAAAAACGAGGGCTGGTATGCTGGCAATAAGCGTTGTCAGCACAGATTCATATTCTAAAGCGCAATCATGACAGTCATATGTTGCGCTTAATGGGCGTCCGGCGCAGCGATGTCAGCGCTAATCCGCTGGTCGTTTTCGTCGAAGACCATGCAGTAGCGATCGTCAAACGCGACCCTTATCTTCTGCCATGGACGGAAATGAACGTCGCCGGGCAGCAGAATTTTGACGTTATCGTGGCCGTAGCACTGGCCGAACAGATAGGTGTTGTTACCCAGTCTCTCCACGACTTCACATTGAAACTCAACTACGGTACCGATATTCACATCAGTTGAGAGATGTTCAGGGCGAATACCGAGGGTAACGGCAGCGCCGGGCTGCAGCGGCGATGTGGTGATATTGAGCGTCAGATTATGATCTTGCGCCATCTTCACGCTAAGCTGGCCCGGCTGCCATGCGGTGACCGTCGCGGGCAGGAAGTTCATTTTCGGCGAACCGATAAATCCCGCAACGAACTTATTGACCGGGTTGTAATACAGCGACATCGGCGAACCCATCTGCTCAACTTTGCCGTAGTTCATTACCACGATTTTATCGGCCAGCGTCATCGCTTCAACCTGATCGTGGGTGACATAAACCATGGTGGTTTTGAGTTCATGATGCAGTTTAGCAATATGCAGGCGCATCTCAACGCGCAGCTCGGCATCCAGGTTGGAGAGGGGTTCATCAAACATAAACACCCGTGGATTACGCACGATGGCGCGACCGATCGCCACGCGCTGGCGCTGGCCGCCGGAAAGCTGCTTAGGTTTGCGATCCAGCAGATGAGAGAGCTGCAGCGTTTTCGCCACCATTTCAACCTGGCGGCGAATTTCATCTTTTGGCACTTTATTCACCTTCAGGCCATAGCCCATATTTTCCGCTACCGTCATATGCGGGTAGAGCGCATAGGACTGGAATACCATGGCGACGCCGCGATGGGCAGGAACGACATCATTCATCACCTCATCGCCAATAAGCACTTCACCTTCGCTGACCTCTTCGAGACCGGCAATCATTCGCAGTAGCGTCGATTTGCCGCAGCCTGACGGACCGACGAAAACCGCAAACTCGCCATCTTCAATATCAAGATTTACCTGATGCAGCGTCACTGTACTGCCGAACCGTTTGGTGACATTCCTCAGTCGTATATTGGACATCAACATTCCCCGGGTTAGTAGCCGTTTTTGCCGTTGGGATTTGGGCTGTGACGCATTATTTGTATAACGTGTAACAATTCAGCCGGGCGATGCTCAACGACACTAAAATCATGCAGTGACTATAACTTCCAGAGTTTTAGCGCCCTATATCGATGTTTCATTTCTGCAATCAGGATCACACAACTGGCAGCTTTCAGTAGTTTTGTCAGCATTCAAAGCGTACCGTATAACAAATCAGGAATAACGGCATATTTGTTTATGAATCACCGTTTATCAGTTAACTGAAAGATTCTCGGAAGTCACATCGCCCAATAAAAACCATTAAATTGTTATACCTTCACATGAGGTTGATAATGAAAAAGAACATTCTTGCTGCACTGATCCTTACTACTCTGGCTGCCGGGCAGCTGGTTAGCCTGCAGGCGCACGCGGCCGGACAGCTCAACGTCTGGGAAGACATCAAAAAATCCGACGGCATTAAGGCCGCGGTAAGCGATTTTGAAAAGCAGTTCAACGTTAAGGTGAACGTGCAGGAAATGCCGTACGCCCAGCAGCTGGAAAAGCTGCGCCTTGATGGCCCGGCGGGCATTGGCCCGGACGTGCTGGTGATCCCTAATGACCAGCTAGGCGGTGCGGTCGTCCAGGGACTGCTGTCTCCCCTGACGCTGGACCAGGCGAAGCAGGAGGCCTTTACGCCGGCATCAATCAACGCGTTCCATATGGATAACGTGCTTTACGGCGTACCGAAAGCGGTGGAAACCCTGGTGCTGATTTACAACAAAGACTTGATCGATAAGCCGCTGGATAGCCTGCAGGACTGGTTCGACTATTCGAAGAAGCAGCGCGAAGAGGGTAAGTACGGCCTGCTGGCGAAGTTTGACCAGATCTATTACAGCTGGGGCGCTATTGGCCCAATGGGCGGCTATATCTTTGGCAAAAACGACAAAGGCGGCTTCAACCCGCAGGATGTCGGCCTGAATAAGCCAGGCGCGGTGGAAGCGGTGACTTTCCTGAAAAAATTCTACACCGACAAGGTATTCCCGGCGGGGATCCTCGGCGATAACGGGCTGAACGCCATCGACTCGCTGTTCACCGAGAAGAAAGCGGCTGCGGTGATTAACGGCCCGTGGGCCTTCCAGCCGTATGAAGCGGCAGGCATTCATTATGGCGTCGCGCCTTTGCCGACGCTGCCGGATGGCAAACCGATGAGCTCCTTCCTCGGCGTGAAGGGCTATGTCGTCTCGACGTGGAGTAAAGATAAAGCGCTGGCGCAGCAGTTTATCGAGTTCATCAACCAGCCGCAGTACGTGAAAGCGCGTTATGTCGCCACCGGAGAAATCCCGCCGCTGAAGGCCATGATTGACGATCCGCTGATTAAGAATGACGAAAAGGCCAGCGCGGTGGCGGTGCAGTCAGCGCGGGCGACGGCGATGCCCGGGATCCCGGAAATGGGAGAGGTATGGGGCCCGGCGAACGCCGCGCTCGAGCTTAGCCTGACCGGTAAACAGGAGCCGAAGGCGGCGCTCGATAACGCTGAAAAGCAGATCAAGATGCAGATCGAAGCCATGCAGGCCAGCAATCAATAATTCGGTGATGTAACAGAACGGGAGGGCCGTCCTCCCGTTTTCAGAAGGAGTCGTGTGTGATTATCAATCCCAGCGAAAATATTGCCGAAGCGCGCGGCGCAGGACGCCATGCGTGGTGCGGCCTGTTGCTGGCTATCGTGCCGGGTTTTGGGCAGTTTTATCACCGCCAGTGGCTGAAGGGGATTGTCTTCCTGGTGCTGCTGAGCAGTTTTATGAGCATTTTCTATGACTTTCTCAGCGAAGGCCTGTGGGGGTTATATACCTTAGGCGAGGAAGTCCCGCGGGATAACTCTATTTTCCTGCTGGCGGAAGGGATAATCAGCGTACTGATTATCGCATTCGGTTTGTTGGTCTATTTCCTCTCGCTGCGCGATGCCTGGGTTAACGGCAAAAGGCGCGATGAAGGCATGGCGCTGAATAGCGTACGCAAGCAGTATCAGATGCTGCTCAGCGAGGGTTTCCCGTATCTGATGATCACGCCCGGCTTCATACTGCTGGTGTTTGTGGTCATCTTCCCGATCCTGTTTGGTTTTGCTATCGCCTTTACTAACTACAACCTTTATCACACGCCGCCGGCGAAGCTGGTGGATTGGGTGGGATTCAAAAACTTCATCAATATCTTCACATTATCCATCTGGCGCTCGACCTTCTTTGACGTACTGCAGTGGACGGTGGTGTGGACGCTGCTGGCGACGACCCTGCAATGTACCGTCGGCGTGCTGCTGGCGATTCTGGTCAACCAGAAAGATCTGCGCTTTAAGCCGTTGATCCGCACAATTTTCATTCTGCCGTGGGCGGTGCCGGGCTTCGTGACGATTCTGGTTTTTGCCGGCATGTTCAATGATTCATTCGGGGTGATTAACAACGCCATTTTGTCCTTCTTTGGCATCACGCCGAAGGCCTGGCTGACCGACCCGTTCTGGACTAAAACGGCGCTGATCATGATGCAAACCTGGCTGGGCTTTCCGTTTGTTTTCGCCATGACCACCGGCGTCCTGCAGGCGATCCCGGACGATCTGTATGAAGCGGCCACCATGGATGGCGCCAGCGCGTTTACCCGCCTGCGGACCATTACTCTGCCGCTGGTGCTCTACTCCATTGCGCCGATCATCATCACTCAGTACACCTTCAATTTTAACAACTTCAATATCATCTACCTGTTCAATAACGGCGGACCGGCGGTAGCCGGGTCGAATGCCGGCGGTACGGATATTCTGGTGTCGTGGATCTACAAATTAACGATGTCGTCTTCGCAATACGCCATCGCGGCCACCATCACGATTCTGCTGTCGATTTTTGTCGTCGGCCTGGCGTTGTGGCAGTTCCGCGCCACGAAATCCTTCAAAAACGACGACATGGCGTAAGGGAAGCAACATGGCTAAATCACCGAGTATTAAACGCGAAAAGTGGATTCGCCTGTCTCTCACCTGGCTGGTGGTCCTCTTTGTATCGACGATCATTATATATCCGCTGGTCTGGACGGTAGGGGCGTCTCTGAACGCCGGGAACAGTCTGCTGAGTACGTCGATTATTCCTGAAAACCTGTCGTTCCAGCATTACGCGGATCTGTTTAACGGCAATGTGAATTATCTCACCTGGTACTGGAACTCGATGAAAATCAGCTTCATGACCATGGCGTTGACCTTAATCAGCGTGAGCTTCACGGCCTATGCGTTCTCCCGTTTTCGTTTCAAAGGGCGGCAGAACGGGCTGATGCTGTTTCTGCTGCTGCAGATGATCCCGCAGTTCTCGGCGCTGATTGCGATCTTTGTTCTCTCTCAGCTGCTGGGGTTGATCAATAGCCATCTGGCGCTGGTGCTGATCTACGTTGGCGGCATGATCCCGATGAATACCTGGCTCATGAAGGGGTATCTGGACGCGATCCCCAAAGATCTGGATGAATCCGCGCGGATGGATGGCGCCAGCAGCTTCCGCATCTTTATCGAAATCATTATGCCGCTGTCGAAGCCGATTCTGGCGGTGGTGGCGCTGTTTTCATTTACCGGCCCGCTGGGGGACTTCATCCTCTCCAGCACCATTTTGCGTACCCCGGATAAATACACGCTGCCGATTGGCCTGTATAACCTGGTGGCGCAGAAAATGGGCGCCAGCTACACCACCTACGCGGCGGGCGCGGTGCTGATTGCCGTCCCGGTGGCAATTCTCTATCTGGCGCTACAAAAATACTTTGTTTCCGGCCTCACCTCAGGCAGTACAAAAGGATAACCCCATGAAAAGATTAACACCCGCGTGGCTTGCTGTTTCTCTGGCATGCTGTTTTTCCGCCGGTACGCTGGCGGCAGATGCGCTGCAAACGAAGGCGTTTAGCAATATGCCCGCTGATTTTATTAAAGGCGCGGATATCTCCACGCTGCTGGATGCGGAAAAGCACGGCGCGAAGTTCTTTAACCACAACAATCAGCCGCAGGATCCGATCGCGATTCTGAAGGCCGACGGCGTGAACTATGTTCGCCTGCGCCTGTGGGTGGATCCAAAAGACGCCCAGGGTCAGCGTTACGGCGGCGGCGATAACGATCTGGCGGCGACGCTGGCGCTGGCGAAGCGCGCAAAAGCGCAGGGTATGAAGCTGCTGCTTGATTTTCACTACAGCGATTTCTGGACCGATCCGGGCAAGCAGTTCAAGCCGAAGGCCTGGGAGAAAATGGATTATCCGCAGCTGAAAACCACGATCCACGACTACACCCGCGACACGATTGCCCGCTTTAAGCAGGAGGGGGTGCTGCCGGATATGGTCCAGATCGGCAACGAGATCAACGGCGGTATGCTGTGGCCGGAGGGCAAAAGCTGGGGGCAGGGCGGCGGCGAGTTCGATCGCCTGGCGGGGCTGCTAAACGCCGCCATTGACGGCCTGAAGGAAAACCTCACCGGCGGCGAGCAGATTAAAATTATGCTTCATCTGGCCGAAGGCACGAAAAACGACACCTTCCGCTGGTGGTTTGATGAAATCAGCAAGCGCAACGTGCCTTACGACATCATTGGTCTGTCGATGTACACCTACTGGAATGGTCCGATTAGCGCGCTGAAAGCCAATATGGACGATATCAGCAAGCGCTATAACAAAGACGTGATAGTGGTGGAAGCCGCTTATGCCTATACCCTGGAAAACTGCGACAACGCCGAAAATAGTTTCCAGGCGAAAGAGGAAAAGGATGGCGGTTATCCTGCCACCGTACAGGGGCAATATAATTATATTCACGACTTAATGCAGGCCGTTGCGGACGTACCGGATCACCGCGGTAAAGGTATTTTTTATTGGGAGCCGACGTGGATTGCCGTACCGGGAAATACCTGGGCGACGCCTGCCGGAATGAAATATATCCATGATGAATGGAAAGAGGGGAATGCCCGGGAAAATCAGGCGCTGTTTGATTGCCAGGGAAAAGCATTGCCGTCGATGAAGGTATTCAATTAATTATTCAGCTTTACACTTCAGGATGTTTATTATGAAAAAATTTGCGCCTTTGAGTCCGAAGGTCAATGCGCTATTGCATGGCGCCGACTATAACCCGGAGCAGTGGGAGAACTATCCCGATATTATCGATAAAGATATTGCCATGATGCAGCAGGCAAAATGTAATGTTATGTCGGTAGGGATATTTAGCTGGGCGAAACTTGAACCTCAGGAAGGCGTATTTGAGTTTGGCTGGTTGGACAGTATTCTGGATAAACTCTATGCCGCCGGCATTCATGTCTTTCTCGCGACCCCAAGCGGCGCGCGCCCGGCCTGGATGTCGCAGAAATATCCTCAGGTCCTGCGCGTCGGTCGCGATCGGGTGCCTGCGCTGCACGGTGGACGTCATAATCACTGTATGTCGTCGCCGGTCTACCGTGATAAAACCCTGAAAATAAATTCCCTGCTGGCGGAGCGCTACTCGCAGCATCCGGCGGTGCTGGGCTGGCATATCTCCAATGAATACGGAGGAGAGTGCCACTGTAGCCTGTGCCAGGAGCGTTTCCGCGACTGGCTGAAAGCGCGCTATGAAACGCTGGATAACCTCAATCACGCCTGGTGGAGCACCTTCTGGAGCCACACCTACAGCGACTGGTCGCAGATCGAATCTCCGGCCCCGCAGGGGGAAGTCTCCATTCATGGTCTGAACCTGGACTGGCATCGCTTTAATACCGCTCAGGTGACGGACTTCTGCCGCCACGAAATTGCGCCGCTGAAAGCGGCAAATGCTGCGCTGCCGGTAACAACCAACTTTATGGAGTATTTCTACGATTACGACTACTGGCAGCTGGCGCAGGTGCTGGACTTTATCTCATGGGACAGCTACCCCATGTGGCACCGTGATAAAGATGAAACCACGCTGGCCTGCTACACCGCTATGTATCATGACATGATGCGCAGCCTGAAGGGCGGCAAACCGTTTGTGTTAATGGAATCCACCCCGAGCGCGACCAACTGGCAGCTGACCAGTAAGCTGAAGAAACCGGGAATGCATATTCTCTCTTCTCTGCAGGCGGTGGCGCACGGCGCGGATTCGGTGCAGTACTTCCAGTGGCGTAAGAGCCGCGGTTCGGTTGAGAAGTTTCATGGCGCGATTATCGATCATGTCGGTCATCTGGATACGCGCGTGGGTCGTGAAGTGACGGCGCTCGGCGAGATGTTAAGCCAGCTGCCGGGCGTCGTGGGCTGCCGGACGGATGCGAAAGTGGCGATTATCTTCGACCAGCAAAACCGCTGGGCGCTGGATGATGCACAGGGGCCGCGAAATCTCGGCATGGAGTATGAAAATACCGTCAACGAACATTACCGTCCGTTCTGGGAGCAGGGGATTGCGGTTGATGTTATCGATGCTGACGTTGACCTGAGCGCTTATCAACTGGTCATTGCGCCAATGCTGTATATGGTTCGTGAGGGATTTGCCGAACGCGCCGAAGCGTTTGTGGCTAACGGTGGTCATTTAGTTACAACATACTGGACGGGTATTGTTAACGAATCCGACCTTTGCCATCTCGGCGGTTTCCCGGGCCCGCTGCGTAAACTGCTGGGCATTTGGGCGGAAGAGATTGACTGCCTGAACGACGGCGAACGCAACCTGGTACAGGGGCTGGCGGGCAATGAAGGGGGCCTGCAGGGACCGTATCAGGTACGCCATCTGTGTGAACTGATCCATGCCGAAACGGCGCAGCCGCTGGCGACCTACCGCGATGATTTTTACGCGGGAAGACCGGCGGTTACCGTCAATCACGTGGGTAAAGGTAAGGCTTGGCACGTCGCTTCGCGCAACGATCTGGCTTTCCAGCGGGACTTCTTCACCGCTATAAGTAAAGAGCTGTCGCTGCCGCGTGCGGTGGCAGCCGATTTCCCGCCGGGCGTGGTGGCGACCGCACGGACGGACGGTGAGACCACCTACGTGTTCCTGCAAAACTACAGCGCGCAGCAGCAGCAGGTGACCTTACCGCAGGGCTATCAGGACAGCCTCACCGGCGCGGCACTGAACGCGCCGTTGACCTTAAAAGCGTGGGATTGCCGCATTCTCAGCCGTCACGCGTAATTTTTCTCTATCCACGCCTGCTCGCAAGAGCAGGCGTTTTTTTATCTGCTTATCAGGAGTCTATTATGGTGAGTTTAAAATCCTTTCTGAATTATTTCTCCCAGTCTCGTCCGGCGGTAACGTTAAGCCCGGCGGAACAACAACAGATTGAACGTTTAATTCAGGCTTTTGGCGGCGAGGCGAATATTGTCAACGTTGACGCCTGTATCACCCGCTTACGCGTCACGGTGAATAATCTGTCGATTGTTGACTCTCAGGCGCTACAGCAGCAGGGAGCGCTTGGCGTTATTATCCTTGGGCAGCAGGTGCATGCTATTTTCGGTAAACAGTCGGATGCTTTGCGTCAATTACTTGACGAACACTTTGCCAGCCGTAAATAAAATAAAACGGGATAACGCAATAATGAGTTATCCCGAAAAGAAAACAAAGCATTCAATGGCAATAATGATTACCGGAGAGTAATTAACGACCTTACAGCTGGAGATAAAACAGTTAAATGACGACTACCACCAGGCCTCGACCTGTACACCAAAGTTCCACGTATTATTGGCAGTTTGATCTTCGAACGGTTTACCGTTTTCAGAGTCATTCAGATACGAAGCGAAAATGCGCAGTTCCGGGCGAGACATAAAGTCAGGGCCATCGGCCAGGCCCAGCGCGATGGTATATTTCTCACCGGCCTGCTTATAATCAGTATTGTTCTTGTAGCTATCTTTTTGGTAAAAGCCGCCCACTTCGCCAATCAGGCGCACGTATTCGGTGAACTGATACTGCCCACGAGCCACCAGCGACAGCATGCGCGTTTTATCCGTGTAATCGGTGATGTTGTCCGCGGAGCCCCAGGTGAGAACGTGGTTAATGGAGAACTTTTCGGTAATCGGAATTAAACCGGTATTAATCACGCGGTATCCGGTGGCGTCATTGACGTAGTTCCACATGTCGTACCAGCCGCCGCCCTGGGAAACCATGTTCTGCGCCAGCCCTTTGTTGGCGTACTGCAGCACCGTTTTGTTGTAACCACCCAGCATATCCTGGCTGATTTCACCGGTCAGCATGACGCCGTTTTCAGCATCGTATAGACCACCGTAGGAGTCCTGCTTTTTAGTGGTATTCGGCATCGCGTAGTCGATACCAAATTCGGTCCACGAACCGGCCCACGGCTTCCAGCCTGCGTAGCGCAGGTCGAGGTAGTTAATGTTGACGTTGCTATCGCCATCGACGCGGTAGTCGACGTCATTGGCATCTCCGCGGATCCAGGCAAATGAAACGGCCCCCGGGCCGAGCGTATAGTTTTCGATCCCGGCACCGGATCCGGAAATGTTCCAGTATTTGGTATCAATGATGTGGAGATCGTGGCGCTGGTAGTAGCGTTTACCGCCCCAAATGACCGCGTTCGGATCGCCGGGGACCAGCCCTTTGATTTGCAGGTTGAGCTGGCGCAGGCCGAATTGGGCATCATCATCGAGCGTGGTTTCGTTATCGTTAGAACCGTCAGAGACCATGCTGACCATGCTATCAAGATAGAAGCTAACGTCATTCTTCTTATAGACCTCTGATCCCAGCTCCAGCTCGCCGTAGGTATCGGACTCATTACCCAGACGGCCAATTTTGTTTTTTTGCCATTCGGCCTGACTACCGTCGCCGGAGACCCCAACCCCGGCGCGCATATAGCCATGAAAATCGATACCCGGAAGCGTGGCGGAAGCAGCAAACACGGATGGTGAAATCAGCGCAGCGGCCAACGCAGCGGAGAGTGTGCGCAGCGTAGTGTTCATGTCTATCCTCTTATTGTTTTGTATTACGTTCACATAACCGATGTCATAAAATGCCTAAACCCGAATTCAGGCAATTAAATGATCGCTATAGTGTGATTAACTGCAAATAAATTGGCGGGTTTTGTTACGACTAGTGAGTCCATTCACAATTTGTTGTATTGTGAGCGTAATACTTTTTGTGATGATTGTGGTTCGGGGGGCGCGGCGATGAGCGTTTTTTCACATTGCCCCTGTTACAATCCAGGGATAACAACATAAGGAACCGGACTATGAAGTCTAAAAGCGCGACCTTAGAAGACGTTGCTCGCCATGCGGGCGTCTCCTATCAGACCGTGTCCAGGGTACTCAATAAATCTGCTAATGTATCCAAAGCCACACGCAGCAAGGTGGAGAAATCCATTGAGGAGCTGCGCTATGTCCCAAACCGCCTGGCGCAGCAGCTGGTAGGAAAGCAAAGCCGCACCGTGGGCCTGGTCACCATCTCCCTCGCATTGCACGCGCCTTCTCAGGTGGCTGCTGCGGTAAAACGCTATGCGAATGTGGAAGGCTATCAGGTGCTCATCTCCATGATCGATGAGAGCGTCAACCAAAGTATTCAAGATTCCATTAATGAACTTAAGTCTCAGCTGGTGGATAAGGTCATCATCAACGTGCCGCTGGAGACTGAACTGGCTCAAAAAATTGCCGCTGATAACGATGATATCGTCTGTCTGTTTTTAGATGTTGACCCCTACAGCTCCGTGTTTAACGTTTCGTTTAACCCGGCTGACGGCACCCGGGCCAGCGTCAAATATCTCTATGAAATGGGGCATCGGGAGATCGCGCTGCTAGCCGGCCCGGAAAGCTCGGTATCGGCTAAACTGCGTCTGAAAAGCTGGATTGAGACCCTTGAGGGATATGGCCTGCAGCCGGTCACGGTGATTCGCGGTAACTGGGATGCGCAGAGCGGCTATGCCGGCGCGCTGCAAATGCTGCGGGAGACGCCAAACTTTACCGCCGTTCTGGTGGGTAACGATCAGATGGCGCTGGGCGTACTGAGCGCGTTTCACCAACATCAGGTGCCGATTCCGGGGGAAAAATCGGTTATTGGTTATGATGACACCTATGAGAGTTCGTTCTTTTACCCGGCGCTCACCACCGTTTCGCTGGATCTTGATTTACAAGGAAAAGAGGCCGTCCGGCGCCTTCTCGATAGCGGCGATCGCGAGACATCTCATACTTCTTCTATCCTTCCGGCTCGTCTGGTCGTGCGCCACTCTACCGGGCCAAAAACGGAGCCGGGTAAAAACCTGCAGTCTATTGCCGAACAGCTCAGAGCGCTGGCGCATCAGCTTAATCCTTAATCCTTAATCCGCAACGGGCGGCCTGCGCCGCCCTTTAGCCCCTTCCATTCTCAGGGTTGATCTTTGTATTCACCCGGCGTACCATGATGTTATGTTATAACGTAATGATTGAGGTCGCTATGAAACCCAATATTCATCCGCATTATCGTACGGTGGTTTTTCACGATACCAGCGCCAATGAATACTTCAAAGTCGGATCAACGATCCGTACCGAGCGCGAAATTGAGCTGGAAGGCGAGACGTATCCCTACGTAACGCTCGATGTCTCCTCCAAATCGCATCCGTATTACACCGGCAAACAGAAGGCCTTCAACAATGAAGGCAGCACCGCACGTTTCCGCCAGCGCTTCGGCGGTTTTATTGATGCGAAAAGGAGTAAATAATGCAGGTACTCAACTCATTGCGTAGCGCGAAACAGCGCCACCCGGATTGCCAGATCGTCAAGCGTAAAGGGCGGCTGTACGTTATCTGCAAAAGTAATCCTCGCTTTAAGGCCGTCCAGGGGCGCAAGAAGAGACGTTAACGGAAGCTCTCCAGCGTTCGTAACTGCCGGCCGTCGGCGCTAAAGTTGTCGGCGGCCAGCCACTGCTGCATTGCCTTGTCAATCTGCGGCCACTCGGAATCGATAATCGAAAACCAGTCGGTATCGCGGTTGTGGCCCTTTATCACCAGCGCCTGACGAAAACGCCCCTCATACTGAAATCCCAGCCGCAGCGCCGCCCGGCGTGAAGGCTCGTTCAAACTGTTGCATTTCCACTCGTAGCGACGATAGCCGAGCGTTGCAAAAATATAATGCATCAGCAGCCATTGGGCCTCGGTGGCCATCGCCGTCCGGCTTAGTAAAGGCGAGAAGTGAACGTGGCCGACTTCAACAACGCCATTTTTAGCATCGATTCTCATCAGCGCCAGTGAGCCGACGGGCTGGTCTGTCCGTTGATCTATCACGGCAAAGTGAATGGCATCGGCCTGCCCGGAAACGTGCTCTATCCACGCGCGGTATTCCTCTACGCTGTTATCCGGCTCACGCAGCAGCCACGTCCAGCTTCGGGTGTCCGGGGCCAGCCGATGGGCGTCAAACAGCGCACCGGCGTGCGTGGAGCGCAATGGCTCAAGGCGGCAAAGGCGGCCCTGCAGATTCAACCTTTCAGGATGCGGACGGGGCAGCCAGTCGGGCAGGGCTGCGCCAACGGGTTGATCGAATTGATTAAGATGGCTCATGAGGTTTTCCTTTGGCAGGTGAATGCTGCGAGATTAGGCGCTTGTTGGTTCCATAAAAAGAACCACAGGAGTATGTTTTTAGGGTGCCACGAGGAGCGATGATGAATATTCCGGATGATGCTTTTTTTGCTTTACTGGAGCAGGCCCTGCGCGGCAGGGGAGGTGGAACCCTGCAGCGTACGCTCTATCAGACACTACGCGAGGCGATTTTGCAGGGGGCGCTGGCAGGTGATAGCCGTTTACCCGGCTCGCGCACCATGGCCCAGCGTCTGGGACTGTCGCGCAACACCGTCAACGGCGCGCTGGAGCAACTGGCGATAGAGGGGTATTTATTACGTAGCCGCCAGGGGACGTCCGTCGCGCCTTTAGGAACTCAGGGAGAGGGGGACGTTGAGGCGCGCCATATTGTGCTCCCTGAATACTTACAGGGATTACCAGCGGCAATCCATCGTGATTCACCCACGCTGCTCTTTACGCCGGGAATGCCTGCGGTTAACTACTTTCCGCTTTCCATCTGGCGCCGGCTCCTGGATCGCGTACTGCGTGAAGAGGGAAGCGCATTATTGGGCTACGGCGATGCGCAGGGAGAGCTCGTACTGCGAAAAGCCATTGCCCGCCACCTTGCGCTCTCGCGGGGGATCCGCTGTGAAGCCAGCCAGATTGTGATTACGGAAGGTGCGCTGGAAGGTGTCGATTTATGCACGCATTTGCTGAGCGTCGCTGGCGATACGGCATGGGTAGAAGAACCCGGCTATCCGGGAGCAAAAAGCATCTTTCTCAAATCCGGACTTCATATAGAGGGCGTGCCGGTTGATCATGAAGGGATGCGTTTTGATAGTCATAATGATAGTGAAGCGCCGCGATTGATCTTTACTTCACCTTCCCATCAATATCCCTGCGGAGCAGTGATGAGCGCCGGGAGGCGACTGGCGCTACTGGAGTATACCCGCCGGCATGATTCATGGATTATTGAAGATGATTACGACAGTGAGTTTCGCTACAGCGGTGAGCCCATTCCGGCCATGCTGGGGATGGCCAGGCAGGCGCCGGTGGTTTATCTGGGGACATTCAGCAAAACGCTATTTCCGTCGCTGCGCATTGGCTTTATGGTGATGCCTCCCGCGCTGGCGGAGGCCGCACGTGGCGCCATTGGTTCGCTATTACGCGGCGGCCATCGGGCCGAACAGAGGGCGCTGGCGTTGTTCATTGAAGAGGGGCACTACGCACGTCATTTAGCCGCCATGCGCCGTTTATACCGTAAACGTCAGCAGCAGCTGCGGGAGATTCTGGCTCAAGAGCTCAGGCATCCTTATGAACTGTTTGGCGGCGAGGGGGGCCTGCACCTGACCGTTGCTATCGACAACGTGGATGACCTGGCGATTGTGCAGCAGGCCCGGCGGTTTCAGCTGGCACCCGGGGCGTTAAGCCGTTTTTACCTGGATGTAAACACGGCGCGAAGCGGCTTTGTTCTGGGCTACGGTAATACGTCCGCCTCGCATTTTATGGCTGCGGTACGGACGCTGAGCCGTCTTATTGCGCTGGACCGACGCGGGTAAGAGAAAACACATCGTAAAAGGAGAGTTCGCCTTTGGTGGCGATCATTTTTTGTAGCTGAGCCTTTTGTTCGCCGCCGACGCGTGGCGATTGCAGGATGCGTTCAAGCAGCTGCTCAGGGACAAATCGGGTGTTGTACCACTCACCGTTGTAGCACACGCGGAAATCAAGAACGTCAATATCTTCATAACGATAGCGCGGGTAGACGTCGAAGAAAAAGAAACCGTTTAGCAGAACAAATAACACAATTAACAGCCAGACAGAATCTACCAGCGTTTCGGAACGTAGCATCACAATAAGCGTGGCCAGGAAAGCCGCGTACATGGCGACAAAAAGCCATGGATGGTTGCGAATAAAGCTAATGCTAAAGCGCGGACGGTTGTCGCGCTTCTCTTTCACATTTAGCTCATCAATTGTGCTCTTCAGCAGCAGCTGTATTTCTGTCATCTTATTCCCCAAATTCTGCCATGAGCCCGTATCCAGGCGTGACAAACCGGGCTCAGCCTGAAGGCTATTTTATGTTGCGTAAATCCATGGGGAAAGTAACAGATTGGTTGCAGAAAAGCATAACAGTTACCGTTTTTCGCTCTCCAGCATTTTGATTATCCGTGCCGGGTTTCCGCCGACGACGGCGTTGGCCGGCACATTTTTTACTACGACGGCCCCCGACGCCACCACGGCATTATCGCCGATAGTGACGCCTGGATTAATCACTGCCCGGCCGCCAAGCCACACATTGTGGCCAATGGTGACGGGTTTTCCGTACTCTTGACCACTATTGCGGTCGACAGGGTCAAGGGGATGCGTAGCGGTATAAATATGCACGCCCGGCGCCAGCATGCAGTTATCGCCAATATGAATTGGACAGACGTCAAGCATGACGCAATCAAAGTTAGCGTAGAAATTTTTGCCGAGGAAGATATTGTAGCCATAGTCACAGCGAAATGTGGGTTCGATATACGCGTCACTCGCGTGCCCAAGCAGTTCAGAAAGTAATGCGTTTCTTAATTCACGTTCTTCAGGCGCCGAATGATTGTAGCGGTGCAGCAGCTGTCTGGCCCGCAGACGATCGGCTTTCAACGTGGCGTCACCTGCCAGATACAGTTCGCCGGCAATCATTTTTTGTTTCTCTTCGCTCATGGAGGCTTTCCTTATTTCCTTATCGTTAGGCCGCCATAGTATAAAAAAGAAACCGGTTTCATATCCGCATTGAGCCAACATCTGTGAGCACTGTCACACTTATTATCATCACGAGAGAGGGGCGTTTTCGGCACGAGATGTATGACTTTCATTTGAAATAAACTAGCGGATAAATTTCCAGACTGAAGGGGGGATCTTGTCATACAGTTTATTCATCGTCAGCTCAGCAAGACGATGGTCGGCCGCTGAGTAAAATACCGCCAGTTCATTATCGGAAAGTTCATATTTATTTTTTTCAATTACGCGCTCCAGCGTATCAATTGTCTGACAGCGTCGTAAACGCATCAAATAGTCTATTTTGGTTAATGTTTTATCAGACATAAATTCACCTTTTGATTGTAATAATACTAACAAGAAAGACTGGCCGGGTTTTCCCGACAGGCGTTGACAAAGCAGCGGAATAACCGATTGCCAGATTTACGCCATTTCTGCAGATCTGCGCTGTTAATGCCGTAGTTGCTGAACAAGACGAAAGTGTCATCCAGATATTCGTCAATCTGGGTAATCAGCTTATTATCCTCTGCATACTTAATTTTATAATTAAGTGCGAACGCGGCAATGTGCTCGATCAATTCATTAAGTTGAAGATTGACAGCCGAGGTCGGGTCATTAACCCAGCCGTGGTTGCTCTCTTCCAGGTTTGCAAGACAGTCATGATACAGGGTTTCGCAGAGAAATTTAAGCTGCGCAATATCATGTCTTTTTGGCGAGTATTCGTCCATAACGCATCCCCTTTTGAGTGGTTTAAACGACGATTATCGACACCGTTGTGGGATGAACACGACTAACAGACCTGACACATACATTGTAATCTTGCTGTTTAACTATAATCCACTCTTAAAAAGATTTCATCGTGCTATTACGAAAAATTACAATTATCAGCGTCCTTTTATCTTCAATGCCTCGGACTTTATTATATCGTGCCGTTACCCCGATCGGAAAAAACGAATACTGACCTTATATTTCATCAGGTTAGCCGACGCGTTTAGCCGTTATAGAGAGACAACCATACATAAAATCAGTGATTAAGAATATTCTGAGTTAGGGGCGCGGGAAAGAAATTGTGGAAAAAAAATGGAGATAAGCACCGCGACTCATCATTAAATATTATATCTCAGCTTATAAATTAGACAATAACAATCCGTGCGTTTTAACGAGGAACAAAAGAAAAGGGCCGCAAATGCGGCCCTGAGAGGAGAGAGATTAATGATGCTCAACCGGATGGCTGTGCTCAATATCCTCATTTTTCTTACTAAAGCGGCGGCGAACCACCACGAAGAACACCGGCACGAAGAAAATCGCCAGCACCGTCGCGGTCACCATCCCACCCATTACGCCAGTACCGACGGCGTTCTGCGCGCCGGAGCCTGCGCCGGAGCTGATAACCAGCGGCATGACCCCAAGGATGAACGCCAGCGAGGTCATCAGAATCGGACGCAGACGCATACGAACGGCTTCCAGCGTGGCTTCGATCAGGCCTTTGCCCTCTTTATCCATCAGGTCCTTGGCGAATTCAACGATAAGTATCGCGTTCTTCGCCGACAGGCCGATGGTGGTCAGCAGACCAACCTGGAAGTAGACGTCGTTGGTTAATCCACGGAAGGTAGCCGCCAGCAGCGCACCCACAACCCCCAGCGGAACAACCAGCATGACCGAGAACGGAATCGACCAGCTTTCATACAGCGCCGCCAGGCACAGGAAGACGACAATCAGCGAGATAGCGTACAGCGCTGGTGCCTGGTTGCCTGACAACCGTTCCTGATAAGACATACCGGTCCAGTCATAGCCAATACCCGCAGGCAGTTTACCCGCCAGCTCTTCCATCAGGTTCATCGCTTCACCGGTACTCTTGCCCGGTGTCGCCTGGCCGAGGATTTCCATTGATGGCAGACCGTTGTAACGCTCCAGACGCGGCGAGCCGTATTCCCAGCGTGAAGTCGAGAAGGCGGAGAAGGGCACCATCTGTCCATCGCTGCCGCGTACGTACCAGTTGCCGATATCTTCCGGCAGCATACGGTATTTCGCTTCAGACATGATATACACTTTCTTCACGCGACCGCGGTCAATGAAGTCGTTGACGTAGCTACCACCCCATGCTGCGCCAAGCGTCGTGTTAATGTCGCTGATAGACACGCCGAGAGCCTGCGCTTTTTCCTGATCGATATCCACTTTAAACTGCGGAGTATCTTCCAGTCCGTTTGGACGCACGCCGGTTAAGACGTCAGGATGCTGCGCGACCATACCAAAGAGCTGGTTACGTGCCTGGGTCAGTTTTTCATGGCCCAGTCCCGCCTGGTCGATAAGCTGGAAGTCAAAGCCCGTTGCGGTACCCAGTTCAACAATTGCCGGCAGGTTAAAGGCGAAGACCATTGCGTCTTTAATCTGCGAGAAATACCCCATTGCGCGACCGGTAATCGCCTCAACTTTGTTCTCTTCGCCCGGACGCTGGCTCCAGTCCTTCAGAGAAACGAACGCGATACCGGTGTTTTGCCCACGACCCGCGAAACCAAAGCCGTTTACGGCGAATACCGACTCAACGTTGTTTTTCTCTTTGGTGAGATAGTAGTCGGTCATCTCATCCAGAACTTTCTGGGTACGCTCCTGAGTTGCGCCAGCAGGCAGCTGCGCCATGCTCAGGAAGACGCCCTGGTCTTCGTCCGGCAGGAACGAACTTGGCAGACGAACGAACAGCCAGGCCATGCCTACCACGATGATCAGGTACAGCACCAGATAACGACCGGTACTGCGCAGGATGTTGCCTACGCTATCGGTGTAGTGATGCGTGCTCTTATCGAACATGCGGTTAAACCAACCGAAGAAGCCGGTGGTGGCGCCATGGCTGCCTTTCTGGATGGGTTTCAGCATCGTGGCGCAGAGCGCCGGGGTCAGAATCAGTGCCACCAGTACCGACAGCGCCATCGCGGAAACGATAGTGATCGAGAACTGACGGTAAATCGCACCGGTAGAACCGCCGAAGAAGGCCATCGGGATAAATACCGCGGAAAGCACCATCGCGATACCCACCAGCGCGCCCTGAATCTGGCCCATTGATTTACGCGTAGCTTCCTTCGGCGGTAGCCCTTCTTCGGCCATTACACGCTCGACGTTTTCTACCACAACGATGGCATCATCCACGAGCAGGCCTATGGCGAGCACCATACCAAACATGGTGAGGGTGTTTATCGAGAAGCCGAACAGCGCGAGGATAGCGAACGTCCCCAGCAGTACGACCGGCACGGCGATAGTCGGAATCAGCGTTGCGCGGAAGTTCTGCAGGAACAGGTACATCACCAGGAACACCAGAATGATGGCTTCAACCAGCGTTTTCACCACTTCGTGAATGGAGATCTGCACGAAGGGGGTGGTGTCATACGGGTAAACAATCTTCAGGCCTGACGGGAAGAAAGGTTCCATTTTCTTCAGTTCGGCACGAATGGCGTTGGCGGTATCCAGCGCGTTCGCGCCGGTCGCGAGCTTAATACCCAGACCGGACGCGGGCTGACCGTTAAACTTCGCAACGACGTCGTAGCTTTCGCCACCCAGCTCAATCTTCGCGACATCGCGCAGACGCACCTGGGAACCATCCTGGTTAACCTTCAGCAGAATGTTGCCGAACTCTTCAGTATTGGTCAGACGGGTCTGCGCCACGATGGAGGCGTTCAGCTGCTGACCTTTCACCGGTGGAGTACCGCCTAACTGTCCGGCTGCGACCTGGGCGTTCTGCGCTTTCAGGGCGCTGATCACGTCAACCGGCGTCAGCTGGAAGTTATTAAGCTTGTTCGGATCCATCCAGATACGCATCGCGTACTGGGAACCGAACAGCTGTACGTCACCGACGCCGCTGGTACGGCTAATCGAATCCTTCATGTTGGCGGCAACATAGTCAGAAATGTCATCCTGATTCATGGTGCCGTTGGTATTGATAACGCCGACAACCATCAGGAAGCTGCTGGATGCCTTTTCAACGCTAATACCCTGCTGCTGAACTTCTTGCGGCAGCAGCGGCGTTGCCAGCGCCAGCTTGTTCTGAACCTGTACCTGGGCGATATCCGGATCGGTACCGGATTCAAAGGTGAGGGTGATGGTTGCTGTACCGGTGGAGTCGCCATTAGAAGACATGTACATCAGGTGATCGATACCGTTCATGTTCTGTTCGATAACCTGGGTCACGGTGTTCTGCACGGTTTCAGCATCGGCACCGGGGTACATGGCTGTAATGGAAATTGCCGGCGGCGCAATCGTCGGATATTGCGCTATCGGCAACTTGAGGATCGATAACCCCCCAGCCAGCATGATGATAATGGCGATCACCCACGCAAATATGGGGCGATCGATAAAGAAATTAGGCATGTCTTAACGGCTCCTGTTTAAGTTAAGACTTGGGTTGTTCTGACTGAGCGTTGCCTGAGGCTTGCTGTTTATCGTCAGAAACGACTTCCTGCGCTTTTACCTGCACGCCTGGTCTGACTTTTTGCAGACCGGTGATGATGACGCGATCGCCCGTTTTCAGCCCTTCGGTGACCAGCCATTTATCACCAATAGCCTGAGTGGCGGTAATCTGGCGAACTTCGACTTTATCACCTTCGCCGACGACCATCGCGCTGGCATCGCCGCGCGGGGTGCGGGTTACGCCCTGCTGAGGAACCAGCAGCGCATCCGGGTTGACGCCTTCTTCCAGACGCGCGCGGACGAACATCCCCGGCAGCAGAGTGTGATCCGGGTTCGGGAAAATGGCGCGCAGCGTGATAGAACCGGTGGTCTGATCAACGGTGACGTCAGAAAACTCCAGCGTACCGTTCTGCGGGTATTTCAGACCGTCGTTCGTCACCAGCTCAACCTTCGCTTTACCGTTTTCCTGCTGCAGCTTGCCGTTGGCCAGCTCTTGTTTCAGACGCAGGAAATCGTTGCTCGATTGCGTCACGTCAACATAGATAGGATCCAGCTGTTGCACGGTCGCCAGGGCGGTGGTTTGGCCGTTTTGCACCAGAGCACCTTCCGTGACCGCGGATTTACCAATGCGGCCTGAGATTGGCGAGGTGACTTTGGTGTAGGCCAGATTAATGCGCGCGGTTTCAACCGCTGCTTTGGCGGCAACCACGGCAGCGTTGCTCTGTTGCGCGGTCGCGACGGCAGTATCGTAATCCTGTTGACTGATGTACTTAGTGCCTAACAGTTTCTGATAACGTTTAACCGTCAGCTGATCCATATTTGCCGCGGCCTGCGCTTTGGCTAAATCGCCTTTCGCGCTTTCATAAGTGGCCTGATAGGTCGCCGGATCGATTTGATAAAGAGACACCCCTGCCTGGATATCGCTCCCTTCGGTGAAGTTACGTTTAAGAATAATGCCACTGACCTGAGGACGAACTTCCGCAACGCGATAGGCGCTGGTACGGCCTGGCAGTTCGGTAGTAATTTGTAGAGGAGCGGATTTGAGCGTCACAATACCGACTTCCGGCATTTGTTGGGCTCCTTGCTGAGCCGGTTTGTCGTCACATCCTGTTAGCGCTAAGCTGCCTGAGAGCATCAGAACGACCGCCAGAGGCGTTAACCCTCTGTTTTTGTTCATATGTAAACCTCGAGTGTCCAATTTCAAATTGTTCAGTGGCTCAATCGACCACAAACCCACTGCTGTGTTTCTATTATGGTCATGCTATGGTACATACATTCACAAATGTATGTAAACGTAACCTCTGTAAACTCATCGACCTATGGCACGAAAAACCAAACAACAGGCGCTTGAGACCCGGCAACATATTCTGGATGTTGCTCTGCGTCTGTTTTCGCAGCAAGGCGTATCATCCACCTCGCTGGCCGCAATTGCAAAAGAGGCCGGTGTGACGAGGGGCGCTATCTATTGGCATTTCAAAAATAAATCAGATTTATTTAATGAAATATGGGTGCTTTCAGAAGCCAACATCAACGATCTCGAAGTTGAGTATCGGGCAAAATTCCCCAACGATCCACTGTCAGTTGTCAGAGAGATCTTAGTGTATATCCTTGAAGCAACGGTGACAGAAAAACGCAGGCGCTTGATGATGGAAATCATTTTCCATAAATGCGAGTTCGTCGGAGAGATGGTCACGCTGCAAGAAGCGCAGCGAAGTTTATGCCTTGAGAGCTACGATCGTATCGAGCAGACATTAAACGAGTGCATTGCGGCGAAGATGCTGCCCGCCAATTTACTCACCCGGCGGGCGGCGATTTTAATGCGCAGCTATCTTTCTGGCCTGATGGAGAACTGGCTGCTGGCGCCCAACGCTTTCGATCTGCAGCATGAAGCGCGGGCATACGTCGAAACGCTGCTTGAAATGTATCAATTGTGCCCCTCTCTGCGCAGTTCTGAAGGCGCGGAAGCTTAAGTATCCTCGCGGACAAAAGGGGTATTTTTCCTGCTGTCCGCCGCTATTCGCGCGATAACAGAAGTGCTATTCTTCGCGCTGCGACGATCCCCGGTATTCTCCGGCTTTTGCAATCACTCATGTTAACACTATGCTGCATACTATCCGTTGGCGAAACGCCATATCCGCTTTTGTTCTTACCCTGATGTTTTTTATCGGCTGTATTAGCGTTAACACGGCGCTGGCGGCTGACTTACCTGAACGTTCCGAGGTGCAAAGCCAGCTCACGACGCTGAATAAGCAAAAAGAGCTGACTCCGCAGGACAAGCTGGTTCAGCAGGACCTGACCCAGACCCTGGAAACCCTCGATAAAATCGAACGCATTAAGTCGGAAACGACGCAGCTGCGTCAGCAGGTGGCTCAGGCGCCAGCGAAAATGAATCAGGCTATCGATAGCCTCAACGCGCTAAGCGATGTTCCCGATGATGAGGCGACGCGTAAAACGTTGAGCACGTTATCGCTACGTCAGCTGGAATCACGCGTCTCTCAGACGCTGGACGATTTGCAAAACGCGCAGAACGATCTGGCAACCTATAACAGCCAGTTAGTCTCCCTACAAACCCAGCCGGAACGTGTGCAGAATGCGATGTACTCCGCTTCGCAGCAGCTGCAGCAGATCCGTAACCGCCTGAATGGCACCTCGACGGGCGAGGAGACGCTGCGTCCTACCCAGCAGAGTTTGCTGCTGGCTCAGCAGGCTCTGCTGAATGCACAGATAGACCAGCAGCGCAAAAGCCTGGAAGGTAACACGGTCCTGCAGGATACCCTGCAAAAGCAGCGTGATTACATCACCGCCTACAGCAACCGTCTTGAACACCAGCTTCAGTTATTGCAGGAAGCGGTGAATAGCAAGCGCCTGACGCTGACGGAAAAGACGGCTCAGGAAGCGGTTTCCCCGGACGAAACGGCGCGTATTCAGGCAAACCCGCTGGTGAAGCAAGAGCTGGAGATTAACCACCAGCTTAGCGAAAGACTGATTTCGGCGACGGAAAATGGTAATCAGCTGGTTCAGCGCAACATCAAAGTGAAGACCTGGCTCGATCGCGCTTTGCAATCCGAGCGTGACATAAAAGAGCAGATTTCCGTGCTGAAAGGCAGCCTGCTGCTGTCGCGTATCCTTTATCAGCAGCAGCAAACGCTGCCCTCTGCGGAGGAGTTGAGCGATATGACGAACCGCATCGCCGACCTGCGCCTCGAACAGTTTGAGGTTAACCAGCAGCGCGATGCGTTGTTCCAGAGCGATGCGTACGTCGCGAAGCTGGAGGAAGGGCACAGCAGCGATGTCAATGCCGAAGTGCATAGCGCGCTTCTCGAAATCGTTGATATGCGCCGGGAGCTGCTCGATCAGTTCAACAAACAGCTGGGTAACCAGCTGATGATGGCCATTAACCTGCAGATCAATCAGCAGCAGTTAATGAGCGTGTCGACCAACCTGAAAGCCATTCTGACGCAGCAGATTTTTTGGGTAAACAGTAACCGTCCGATGGACTGGGAGTGGGTTAAAGCCTTCCCGGAAGCGCTGAAAGGGCAGTTTAAGGCGATGAAAATCACCGTAAACTGGGAAAAAGCCTGGCCTGCGGTATTTATCGCTTTCCTTGCCGGCCTGCCGTTGCTGCTGATTGCCGGTCTGATTCGCTGGCGCCTTAACTGGCTGAAAGCGTATCAGGCGAAGCTGGCTTCACAGGTGGGGCAACTGCGCAATGACACTCAGCTTCATACGCCGAAAGCGATTCTTATCGATCTGATCCGCGCGCTGCCTGTGGTGCTGGTGATTCTGGCCATTGGCCTGATTCTGCTGACCATGCAGCTGAATATCAGCGATTTGCTGTGGGCCTATAGTAAGAAGCTGGCGCTGTTCTGGCTGGTGTTTGGCCTGTGCTGGAAGGTGCTGGAAAAAGACGGCGTGGCGGTGCGCCACTTTAATATGCCGTCGCAGTTGACCAGCCACTGGCGGCGGCAGATTGTCCGCGTCAGCCTTGCGCTGCTGCCGCTCAATTTCTGGTCGGTGATGTCGGAGCTGTCGCCGCTGCACCTGATGGATGACGTGCTCGGGCAGTTTGTTATTTTCCTCAACCTGCTGCTGATTGCGGTGCTTGTTTTGCCGATGTGCCGCGAGAGCTGGCGTGATAAAGAGTCCCACAGCCTGCGCCTTATCACCGTCACCGTGCTATCGATTGTGCCCATCGCCCTGATGGTGCTGACGGCAACCGGCTACTTCTACACGACGCTGCGTCTGGCCGGCCGCTGGATTGAAACCGTTTACCTGGTGATGCTGTGGAACCTGCTGTACCAGACCGTTCTGCGCGGCCTGAGCGTGGCCGCCCGGCGTATTGCCTGGCGCCGTGCGCTGGCGCGTCGTCAGCATTTGGTTAAAGAGGGCGCTGAAGGGGCCGAACCCCAGGAAGAGCCGACGATTGCCCTGGAGCAGGTTAACCAGCAAACGCTGCGTATTACGATGCTGGTGATGATTGCGCTGTTTGCCGTGCTGTTCTGGGCGATTTGGTCCGATCTGATCACCGTGTTCGCCTATCTCGACAGTATTACGCTGTGGCATTACAACGGTACGGAAGCCGGCGTCAGCGCCGTGAAAAGCGTCACCATGGGCAGCCTGCTGTTCGCGATTGTCGCGTCGATGGTCGCCTGGGCGTTAATCCGCAACCTGCCGGGCCTGCTGGAAGTGCTGGTGCTATCGAGACTCAATATGCGCCAGGGGGCGTCGTATGCAATTACGACCATCCTTAATTACGCCATTATTGTTATTGGCGCGATGACGGTATTTGGCTCATTGGGCGTTTCGTGGGACAAACTTCAGTGGCTGGCGGCCGCCCTGTCGGTTGGTTTAGGGTTTGGCTTACAGGAAATCTTCGGTAACTTTGTTTCCGGTCTGATTATTCTCTTTGAGCGCCCGGTGCGTATTGGCGATACGGTGACCATTGGTACCTTCTCCGGTACCGTCAGCAAAATCCGCATTCGCGCCACGACGATCACCGATTTTGACCGTAAAGAGGTCATTATCCCGAATAAGGCCTTCGTGACGGAACGCTTGATCAACTGGTCGCTCTCCGACACCGTCACCCGCGTGGTCATCCGCCTTGGCGTGGCCTATGGTTCCGACCTGGATAAGGTTAAAGAAGTGCTGCTCCAGGCCGCGCATGAGCATCCGAAAGTGATGCAAGAGCCCGCGCCCTCGGTCTTCTTTACCACCTTCGGCGCCAGCACGCTCGATCATGAACTGCGCCTGTACGTGCGTGAACTTCGCGATCGCAGCTATGCGGTGGATGAGCTTAACCGCGCTATCGATCGTTTGTGCCGCGAGAACAATATTGACATCGCCTTTAACCAGCTGGAGGTGCATCTGCGCAATGAGAAGGGCGATGAAGTGACAGAGGTGAAGCGGGATAAGGGCGACGATGCCTCCCCGGCGATAAGCTAAGCATAACGGGGCGGTGGGTATCCGCCCCGCAGATGTTAATGGCTGAGCGAGGAGAGTTCTTCCTGGCTCAGACCGGTCAGTTCCATCACCATTTTCGGCTCCAGCCCGCAGGCGAGCATTTTCAGGGCAATGCTGCGCGAGATTTCTCTACGGCCCTCCTGCAAACCTTCCTGCAAACCTTCCTGCAAACCTTCCTGTCTGCCTTCTTTTCTACCTTTTTTACGGCCTTTCTCTTCCAGCCATTCGGCAATTGTCATCAGTAGCTCCTTGTGCCTGGGCGACTGCTTCGCCAGCTCGCGAATCAGGGGCCCGGGTTTTTCCGTGGTTCCCGCCTGCAGCATATAGCTGATGAGGGTATTGATCTGGTTTTCCGTCAGATATCCTTGCGCCAGCAGCGTAATCAGCATCGGTTGCAGTTCGGCCAGATCGCGCTGGCGAATATGCTTTTGCAACAGTTCCAGCATCGCCATACGCTGGTGGCGGAGGATATGATTATCTGGCATAACGGTCAGGTCCACCAGCGGAAAATCTCCGCCGTACAGCGCGCCGGCAAGCTCAGGAAGGTCAAAAAGCTGGAGCCAGTTGAGCGTATGTGGCCAGGGGCTGACGGTGCCGTGATAAAACAGAATCGGGACCACCAGCGGCAGCGTATTGTGGCCGGCATCCAGGTGGCGCTGCATGGCGGCCAGCGTATAGCGCATCAGGCGAAAAGCCATCAGCTTATCCGGCGAGCTTTGATGTTCAATCAGCGCGTAGATATATCCCGCGCCGTGCTGCGTTTGCAGGGAGTAGAGAATGTCGGAGTAGCTGGATCGCAGGTCTTCTTCGATAAAGCTGCCGGAAGCCAGCTGCAGCGTATTGAGATCGCAGATACTTAAAAACTGCGCGGGAAGATAAAGCTGTAAAAAATCGCGAGCGACCTCTTTCTGGGCCAGCATTTGACGAAAAATAGCATCGTGCGGCGTACGTGAGAATCTTTCCATGAGCATCTATCCGTTGTGGTAAGGGGCAGGCGACAACTCTGCCACCCCTAAAGATCCGCCAACAGGCTACTCCTGTGCGTTTTGCGAGGCCTCTTCCGCACTTTTTACTTTGTTTTCATAGTCTCGACGGATAATTTCCAGCGCAGCTAGCACGGTTTGCGCAGGAACTTTATTCTCCTCAAGCAGCATAATTAAATCGACGGCCAGCTTGACCTCGTCAGGGGCATTTTCCAGCGACATACTTCTTCCTCCCGTTAGCGCGTTAAGCGGGCCAGTCTGTTTTCAATTTTTTCCAGCGCGTCGCGACAGCGGGCCAGACGCCCGGTATAGGCTTCAACTTCCTTTGCCAGCCGCTGCTGGTCATCAAGGCTTATGGCTTGCGCCAGTCGTCTCTGTCGGTCGTTGCGCATGGCCAGCAGGCGCCGTTCATACTCCTGATGCTGTAGACGTCGGCGCTGCCAGCGGCTAAGCGTTGGCGACGCGCTATCCCAGGCGCGTAATGACCAGGTCGCCGTTTCCCGGTTAATCGCGGCGATTTGAGCAACGAGACGTTCTGCCAGCCAGGCGACCTGCGCAAGCTGCTGGCGTTCGGCCGCCTGTTTTAACGCCGTTAAGCCGTCTCTGGCCTCATTGAGATAAGCCTGCATCTGCGTGCTGCGGGTACGGAACAGCTGACGATCGAAGCGCGGGCTGAGGGTCGCGTGATTGGCCATGGGCGCCACCTGAGCGGCCAGCTCCGCAAGCTGGTTTTCCAGTGAATGTAAAAGCCGGGCGGTTTTCAAATAACTCCTCCATCCCCTGATAAGCAACTGTGCTACATTAGCGTTATCTTCGTGATAACGATTCGCATTATGCCACGTATTATTTTGATCATCATTGGCTGGCTGGCGGTAGCGCTGGGAACGCTGGGCGTGTTTTTACCGCTACTGCCGACGACGCCGTTTATCCTGCTTGCCGCCTGGTGCTTTGCGCGCTCGTCGCCGCGCTTTCACCACTGGCTTTTGTATCGCTCATGGTTTGGCGGCTACCTGCGTCACTGGCAGAAATACCGCGCCATGCCGCCGGGCGCAAAGCCGCGGGCGGTCGCGATGATTTTGCTGACCTTTGCCATTTCGCTGTGGCTGGTTAATCTTACCTGGGTGCGCATCTTGCTGCTGATCATTCTGACCTGTCTGCTGATATTTATGTGGCGCATTCCGGTGGTTGATGCAAAGCAACAAAAGCACTGATGCGCAATAATGATGGTTGCAATTGTCGCTGACAGCCAGTAAATTCTGGCGTTTTCGAGCGCGGGTAAGCCTGGTCAAAGGTTAAACAAAAGTTTCTTTGGCCCATTTGGCATGCCCGCGAGTAACACCGTTTTAATCAGGCATACACTTATGACCGCAACAGCACAGCAGCTTGAATATCTGAAGAACAGCATCCAAAGCATCCAGGACTATCCGAAACCTGGCATCCTTTTCCGTGATGTCACCAGCTTGCTGGAAGACCCGAAGGCCTACGCGCTCAGCATTGAGCTGCTGGCCGAGCGTTATAAAGACGCGGGGATTACCAAAGTGGTGGGCACCGAGGCGCGTGGCTTCTTATTTGGCGCACCGGTTGCGCTGGCGCTGGGCGTAGGCTTTGTTCCGGTACGCAAGCCGCGTAAGCTGCCGCGTGAAACTATCGCAGAAAGCTACGAGCTTGAGTACGGCACCGATCAGCTGGAAATCCATGTCGATGCGATCAAAGAAGGCGATAAAGTCCTGGTGGTTGACGATCTGCTGGCAACCGGCGGCACCATTGACGCCACCGTGAAGCTTATTCGTCGCCTGGGCGGTGAAGTGCACGATGCGGCCTTTATTATTAATCTGTTCGATCTGGGCGGCGAGCAGCGCCTGGAAAAACTGGGAATCAACTGCTATAGCCTGGTCCCTTTCCCGGGCCACTAAGCAAATCCCGCCACATAGCCTCGCTGATTGAGCGGGGCTGTGATAGCATGACCCCTCGTGATTTCACCTTCCAGCGTTTCAGAGCCAGCCCATGAGTTATCAGGTCTTAGCCCGTAAATGGCGCCCACAAACCTTTGCTGACGTCGTCGGCCAGGAACATGTGCTGACCGCACTGGCGAACGGCTTGTCGTTAGGGCGCATTCACCACGCATATCTTTTTTCCGGTACCCGAGGAGTCGGTAAAACCTCTATCGCGCGCCTGTTGGCAAAAGGATTAAACTGCGAAACCGGCATTACCGCCACGCCGTGCGGCGTCTGCGATAACTGCCGTGAAATAGAACAGGGGCGCTTTGTCGATCTGATTGAGATCGATGCCGCCTCGCGCACCAAAGTCGAAGATACCCGCGATCTGCTGGATAACGTCCAGTACGCGCCGGCCCGCGGTCGCTTCAAGGTCTATCTGATCGATGAAGTCCATATGCTTTCGCGCCACAGCTTCAACGCGTTGTTAAAAACGCTGGAGGAGCCGCCGGCGCACGTTAAATTTCTGCTGGCGACGACCGATCCGCAGAAGCTGCCGGTGACCATTCTTTCCCGCTGCCTGCAGTTCCATCTTAAGGCGCTGGATGTCGAGCAGATTCGCCATCAGCTGGAGCATATTCTCGGCGCCGAGCAGATCGCTTTTGAACCGCGCGCGCTGCAGCTGCTGTCGCGCGCGGCGGACGGTAGCCTGCGCGATGCGTTAAGCCTGACCGATCAGGCCATTGCCAGCGGCGACGGTCGCCTGACGGCTGAATCCGTCAGCACCATGCTCGGCACCCTTGACGACGATCAGGCGCTTTCGCTGATTGAGGCGCTGGTGGCTGCCGACGGCGAGCGGGTCATGGCCGGCGTCAATGAGGCTGCCGCCCGCGGCGTGGAGTGGGAGGCCTTGCTGGTGGAAATGCAAAGCCTGCTGCACCGTATTGCGATGGTTCAGCTCTCGCCGTCGGCGCTGGGAACGGATATGGCCGCGATTGAGCTGCGCATGCGCGAGCTGGCGCGGACGGTGCCGCCAACCGATGTTCAGCTGTACTATCAAACGCTACTGATTGGCCGCAAAGAGCTTCCGTACGCCCCGGACAGACGAATGGGCGTCGAGATGACGCTTCTGCGTGCGCTGGCTTTCCATCCGCGTATGCCGCTGCCGGAACCGGAGGCGCCGCCGGTGCAGGCTATTCAGGCCGCACCGGCCCAGCAGGCTGTCCCGGCATCCGTGCCGCCGTCACCGCCGCCGAATTTGCCGCAGACCACCAGCCAGGTGCTGGCGGCCCGCAGCCAGCTGCAGCGTAGCCAGGGAGCGCCCACCCCAAAAAAGAGTGAACCGGCAGCCGCTTCCCGCGCGCGGCCGGTGAATAACGCTGCGCTGGAACGACTGAGTTCAATTACCGAACGCGTACAGGCGCGTCCGGCGGCGGCTGCGCTGGAGAAAGCGCCGGCGAAAAAGGAAGCCTATCGCTGGAAATCGACGACGGTTGTTGAAGCCATAAAAGAAGAAGTGGCGACGCCGAAGGCGCTGAAAAAAGCGCTGGAGCATGAAAAAACGCCGGAACTGGCGGCAAAGCTGGCAGTCGAAGCGGTCGAGCGCGATAGCTGGGCGGCGGAAGTCAGCCGGCTTGCGGTACCCAAACTGGTGGAGCAGGTCGCCCTGAACGCCTGGAAAGAGCAGGAGGGCAATCGCGTCTGCCTGCATCTGCGTCCGAGCCAGCGTCACCTGAATTCGGCGGGCGCGCAGCAAAAGCTGGCGGAAGCGCTCGGTATTTTGTACGGTACGCCGGTTGAATTGACCATCGTGGAAGATGATAATCCCGCGATGCGCACGCCGCTTGAGTGGCGGCAGGCAATTTATGAAGAAAAGCTCGCGCAGGCGCGTGAAGCGATTATTGCGGATAATAACATTCAGACGCTGCGTCGATTCTTCGATGCGGACCTGGATGAAGAGAGTATTCGCCCCATTTGATTGCAAGTCTGACTTGCGGTCAGCATCCTTAACGATGACTTACTGAGAGAGAAGCCTATGTTTGGTGGAAAAGGCGGTCTGGGTAACCTGATGAAGCAGGCCCAGCAGATGCAAGAAAAAATGCAGCAGATGCAGGAAGAAGTGGCCCGGCTGGAAGTGACCGGTGAATCCGGCGCAGGCCTGGTAAAAGTCACCATCAACGGCGCGCACAACTGCCGTCGCGTTGAGATCGACCCGAGCCTGCTGGAAGACGACAAAGAGATGCTGGAAGATCTGGTGGCTGCCGCGTTTAACGACGCCGCCCGCCGCATCGAAGAGACGCAGAAAGAAAAAATGGCGTCCGTGTCCGCCGGTATGCAGTTGCCGCCAGGCTTTAAGATGCCGTTCTGATGCAGACCAGTCCGCTGTTAACGCAGCTTATGGAAGCACTGCGCTGCCTGCCGGGCGTCGGCCCGAAGTCGGCGCAGCGCATGGCGTTTACCCTGCTGCAGCGCGACCGCAGCGGCGGAATGCGCCTGGCGCAGGCGCTAACGCGCGCGATGTCGGAAATCGGCCACTGCGCCGATTGCCGTACCTTCACCGAGCAGGAGGTGTGCAATATTTGCAGCAACCCTCGGCGCAAGGAAAACGGCCAGATCTGCGTGGTAGAGAGCCCAGCGGATATCTACGCTATCGAGCAGACCGGGCAGTTTTCCGGTCGCTACTTTGTGCTGATGGGCCACCTGTCGCCGCTTGACGGTATCGGGCCGGATGACATTGGGCTCGATCGTCTGGAACAGCGTCTGCGTGACGAATCGATGCAGGAAGTGATCCTCGCGACCAACCCAACGGTAGAAGGGGAGGCGACGGCCAATTATATCGCCGAGCTCTGCGCGCAGTATGGCGTAGACGCGAGTCGTATCGCCCATGGCGTACCGGTCGGCGGCGAGCTGGAGATGGTTGACGGCACGACGCTATCCCACTCGCTAGCCGGGCGGCATAAGATTCGTTTTTAATCAAACGGAGGCGCTTTTCGGGGCCTCCGCTTGAAAACTTCTCCCTCTGTCCCCATCTCACCCTCAACGGTTTTTTTACCATTAACAATGGCATTGTTGAGGTTGATTTAGATGAAAGGACAAGAAACTCGTGGTTTTCAGTCAGAGGTCAAGCAGCTTCTGCACCTGATGATCCATTCTCTTTATTCCAATAAAGAAATTTTCCTGCGTGAGCTGATTTCCAACGCCTCCGATGCGGCCGACAAGCTGCGCTTCCGCGCGCTGTCCCAGCCGGATCTGTACGAAGGCGACGGCGAACTGCGCGTGCGTGTTTCATTTGATAAAGACAACCGCACCCTGACCATCGCCGATAACGGCATTGGTATGAATCGCGATGAGGTCATCGACCATCTCGGCACCATCGCCAAGTCCGGCACCAAAGCGTTCCTTGAGTCCATGGGCTCTGACCAGGCGAAAGACAGCCAGCTGATTGGCCAGTTCGGCGTGGGCTTCTATTCGGCGTTTATTGTTGCCGATAAAGTTACCGTCCGTACCCGCGCGGCGGGCGACAGCGCCGAAAACGGCGTCTTCTGGGAATCCGCTGGCGAAGGCGAATATACCGTTGCCGACATTAACAAAGCCGATCGCGGTACCGAGATCACGCTGCACCTGCGCGAAGGCGAGGACGATTTCCTCAACGACTGGCGCGTGCGTTCGATCATCAGCAAATACTCCGATCACATCGCGCTGCCGGTGGAAATTGAAAAGCGCGAAGACGTTGACGGCGAAACCGTCATTAGCTGGGAGAAAATTAACAAAGCCCAGGCGCTGTGGACGCGCAATAAGTCGGAAATCAAAGACGACGAATACAACGAGTTTTATAAGCACATTGCCCACGATTACAGCGATCCGCTGACCTGGAGCCACAACCGCGTTGAAGGTAAGCAGGAGTACACCAGCCTGCTGTATATCCCGTCGCAGGCGCCGTGGGATATGTGGAATCGCGATCATAAACACGGCCTGAAGCTGTATGTGCAGCGCGTCTTCATCATGGATGACGCCGAGCAGTTTATGCCGAACTACCTGCGTTTCGTCCGCGGCCTGGTCGACTCTAACGATCTGCCGCTGAACGTGTCGCGTGAAATCCTTCAGGACAGCAGCGTCACCCGCAATCTGCGAACCGCGCTGAGCAAACGCGCCCTGCAGATGCTGGAAAAACTGGCGAAAGACGACGCGGAAAAATATCAGACCTTCTGGCAGCAGTTTGGCCTCGTGCTGAAAGAGGGGCCGGCGGAAGATCAGGCTAACCAGCAGGCCATCGCCAAACTGCTGCGTTTCGCCAGCACCCATACCGACTCCGCCGCGCAGACCGTGTCGCTGGAAGAGTACGTCTCCCGCATGAAAGAAGGGCAGGAGAAGATTTACTACATTACCGCCGACAGCTACGCCGCCGCGAAAAGCAGCCCGCATCTGGAACTGCTGCGTAAGAAAGGCATTGAAGTGCTGCTGCTTTCCGATCGCATCGACGAGTGGATGATGAGCTATCTGACCGAGTTCGACGGTAAGCCGTTCCAGTCGGTGGCGAAAGCCGATGAGTCGCTGGATAAGCTGACGGACGAAGTGGATGAAACCACTAAAGAAGCCGAGAAGGCGCTGGAGCCGTTCGTTGAGCGTGCCAAAACGCTGCTCGGCGACCGGGTGAAAGAGGTTCGTCTGACCCATCGTCTGACCGATACGCCGGCCATCGTCACCACCGACGCGGATGAAATGAGCACCCAGATGGCAAAACTGTTTGCCGCTGCGGGCCAGGCCGCGCCGGAAGTGAAGTACATCTTTGAACTGAACCCGCTGCATCCGCTGGTAAAACGCGCGGCGGATACCCAGGATGATGCACAGTTCGGCGAGTGGGTTGAGCTGCTGCTCGATCAGGCGCTGCTGGCCGAGCGCGGTACGCTGGAAGATCCGAACCAGTTTATCCGCCGCATGAACCAGCTGCTGGCGTCGTAATCTTTACCCTCACTCTACCCCTCTCCCGCTGGGAGAGGGCCGGGGTGAGGGCATCAAACCGCACTCTACGTAAAATATCTCACCATTAACCGTTTCAGCCGCCCCGCCTTCCTTGAGCCATCCGCGTTCTGGTGGTATGGTTTAGCGTTTTTTGAAAAATTGAATCAACTTTTGAGGGGATTTTCGTAATGCGTATTATTCTGCTTGGCGCTCCGGGCGCGGGTAAAGGAACTCAGGCTCAGTTCATCATGGAGAAATACGGTATTCCGCAAATCTCCACCGGCGACATGCTGCGTGCCGCGGTGAAGTCAGGCTCCGAGCTGGGCAAACAGGCGAAAGATATTATGGACGCCGGTAAGCTGGTCACCGACGAACTGGTTATCGCCCTGGTCAAAGAGCGTATTACTCAGGAAGATTGCCGCAACGGTTTTCTGCTGGACGGCTTCCCGCGCACCATTCCGCAGGCTGACGCCATGAAAGAAGCGGGTATCACCGTGGATTACGTGCTGGAATTCGATGTTCCTGACGAACTGATCGTTGACCGCATCATCGGGCGTCGCGTTCACGCAGCTTCCGGCCGCGTTTACCACATCAAATTTAATCCGCCGAAAGTTGAAGGCAAAGACGACGTGACCGGCGAAGAGCTGACCACCCGTAAAGACGACCAGGAAGAGACCGTGCGTAAGCGTCTGGTTGAGTATCATCAGATGACGGCTCCGCTGATCGGCTACTATCAGAAAGAAGCCGAAGCGGGCAATACCCAGTACGCGAAAGTCGATGGCACCAAAGCGGTGGCCGACGTTCGCGTTGAACTGGAAAAAATCCTCGGTTAATTCCGTTAGTTCTCACCCCGCCGCGGCGGGGTGAGAACTCCTCTCATTTTACCTTTTTCTATGATTGGTTCCGTTTAGCGCCATTTCAGCTACAATTGTCAGCGATTCAAATGGTTAAGAGGCGGTAATGCATCAGACGAAAACAGGTATCTTATTAGCCAATTTAGGCACTCCCGATGCGCCCACGCCCGACGCGGTAAAGCGCTATCTACGACAGTTTCTTAGCGATCGGCGCGTGGTGGATACCTCCCGTCTACTGTGGTGGCCGCTGCTGCGCGGCGTGATACTGCCCCTGCGAGCGCCCCGGGTCGCTAAGCTCTATCAGTCCATCTGGATGGAAGACGGCTCGCCGCTGATGGTCTATAGCCAGCAGCAGCGGCAGGCGCTGGCCGCGCGGCTTCCGGATACGCCGGTGGCGCTGGGGATGAGCTACGGTTCGCCGTCGCTGGAGAGCGCGGTTGATGAACTGCTGGAGCAGGGCGTGGATCACATCGTGGTGCTACCGCTCTATCCGCAGTACTCCTGCTCCACCGTGGCGGCGGTCTGGGATGAACTAGGGCGTATCCTTGCCAAAAAGCGCGCCATCCCCGGCATCTCTTTTATTCGCGACTACGCCGATGACGTGGACTATATTCACGCGCTGGCCGCCAGCGTGCGCGCGTCCTTTGCGGTGCACGGTGAGCCAGATTTACTGCTGCTCTCCTATCATGGCATCCCTCAGCGGTACGCCCAGCAAGGGGATACCTATCCTCAGCGCTGCCGCGATACCACCCGTGAGCTGGTTTCAGCCCTGGGGCTGCCGCCTGACCGGGTGATGATGACGTTCCAGTCGCGCTTTGGTCGTGAGCCCTGGCTGACGCCCTACACCGACGAAACGCTGAAAATGCTCGGTGAGAAAGGGGTGAAGCATATTCAGGTTATCTGCCCCGGCTTTTCCGCCGACTGCCTGGAGACGCTGGAGGAGATCGCGGTGCAGAACCGGGAAATCTTCCTCGAAGCCGGCGGCCAGCAATATGAGTACATTCCGGCGCTTAATGCGGACACCGCGCATATTGAAATGATGGTCAACCTGACGGCGAAATATCGCTGATCGCGCGTGCGGCGGGGAGTATGCTACTATTCCCCGCTTGTTCACTGTCAATAAATCGCCACTATGAAATTTCCCGGTAAACGCAAATCCAAACACTATTTTCCCGTCAACGCTCGCGATCCGCTGCTGCAGCAAATTCAGCCGGACAATGAGTCTAACGTCGCCTGGGTGGTCGGCATCGATCAAACCCTGGTCGATATCGAAGCGAAAGTGGATGAGGCGTTTATCGTACGCTACGGCCTGAGCGCCGGGCATTCGCTGGTGATTGAAGACGATGTCGCCGAAGCGCTGTATCAGGAACTGGTTCGCAATGACCTGATTACCCACCAGTTTGCCGGCGGCACCATCGGTAACACCATGCACAACTACTCGGTGCTGGCGGATGACCGTTCGGTTCTGCTTGGCGTCATGTGCAGCAATATTGAAATCGGCGGCTACGCCTACCGCTACCTGTGCAACACCTCCAGCCGTACCGATCTGAACTACCTGCAGGGGGTGGATGGGGCGATTGGGCGCTGCTTTACGCTGATTAGCGACTCCGGCGAGCGCACCTTTGCGATCAGCCCCGGGCATATGAACAAGCTCCGTCCGGAAAGCATTCCGGAAAGCGTCATCGCCGGCGCCTCCGCGCTGGTGCTGACCTCCTATCTCGTGCGCTGCAAGCCGGGCGAGCCGATGCCGGACGCGACGATGCAGGCCATCGCATATGCGAAAAAGCACGATGTACCGGTGGTCCTGACTCTGGGGACCAAATACGTTATCGCCGATAATCCGGCGTGGTGGCAGGCGTTCCTCAAGGAGCACGTCTCTATTCTGGCGATGAACGAAGAGGAGGCGGAAGCGCTGACCGGACTATCCGATCCGCTGCTGGCTTCCGACAAGGCGCTGGAGTGGGTTGACCTGGTACTGTGCACCGCCGGGCCTGCCGGGCTGTATATGGCCAGTTTTACCGAGGATGAGGCTAAGCGCAAAACGCAGCATCCGCTGCTGCCGGGCGCGATTGCCGAGTTTAACCAGTATGAATTCAGCCGCGCGATGCGCCATCAGGATTGCGAAAATCCGCTGCGTATTTATTCGCATATCGCACCCTATATGGGCGGGCCGGAGAAGATCATGAATACCAACGGCGCGGGCGACGGCGCGCTGGCGGCGCTGCTGCACGATATCACCGCCAATAACTATCATCGCAACAACGTGCCGAACTCCAGCAAGCACAAGTGCAAGTGGCTGACCTATTCCTCGCTGGCGCAGGTGTGTAAATACGCTAACCGCGTGAGCTATCAGGTGCTGAACCAGCACTCGCCGCGTCTGACCCGCGGCCTGCCGGAGCGTGAAGATAGCCTGGAAGAGGCTTACTGGGATCGCTAAGCCGGTAAGTAAAGCCGGCCCCGAGAAGTCGGGGCCGGAAGCATTAACCGGTAATAAGCTCGCCTGCTGGCGGCGTTTCGAGCAGCTGCAGCATGGCGCGGGCGATTTCCCGCTCGCCCATCACCACCTGGTTGGCGCCGCGTTCAACGATATACTCCACTTCATCGTCGTAGTGGGCGCGCGCGATGATCTCGATATTCGGGCACTTCTCGCGCGCGGAAGCCACGATTTCCCCGGCTTCATAGCCGTTAGGGATGGTCAGCAGCAGCCAGCGGGCGCAGTCAAGATGCGCCAGATTCATAATCTCTTCATTGGCGGCGTTGCCTAATACCGCGCGAATACCGCGTGCGCGCAGTTCGTCAACGCGGGTACGCGAGGTTTCGATAACCACCAGCGGCACGCCCTGCGCCATCAGTTTTTCACCGAGCAGGCTCCCGACGCGACCGAAACCGACCAGCAGCGCGTGGTTACAGATATCGACGGGGATCTGTTTCTCATCTTCAAGTACTTCTTCCAGCGTCTGTTCGTCCAGCGTCTCCGTTTTATCGAGATATTTTTCCAGCAGGGTAAACAGGACCGGGTTGAGCATGATGGAGATAATGGCGCCGGCAAGCACCAGGTTTTGCCCCGCCTGCGGCAGCAGATCCAGCGCCATTCCTAGCCCGGCGAGAATAAAGGCAAATTCACCGATTTGCGCCAGGCTGGCGGCAATGGTCAGCGCGGTGCGCGGCGAGTGGCCGAACATTCGTACCAGAAAGAAAGCGGCGGCCGATTTACCGAAAATAATGATGACCAGCGTCGCCAGCACCGCCAGCGGCTGATCGATCAGGATCATTGGGTCAAACAGCATTCCCACGGAAACAAAGAACAGTACGGCGAAGGCGTCGCGCAGCGGCAGGGTATCGTGGGCCGCGCGATGGCTGAGCTCGGATTCATTGAGCACCATACCGGCGAAAAAGGCGCCGAGGGCGAAGGAGACGTCAAACAGCTCAACGGCGCCGAAGGCGATGCCGAGCGCTAACGCCAGCACCGACAGCGTAAACAGCTCGCGCGAGCCGGTTGCCGCGCTGCGTGACATAATCCACGGCACCAGGCGGCGGCCTACCAGCATCATTATGGCGATAAAGGCAACGACTTTACCGATGGTTATGCCCATATCGAGGGCCAGGGTAGCCAGGCCAACGTCACCTTTCTCGGTCATGCTGGCGACCGCCGGCAGCAGCACCAGCGTCAGCACCATCACCAGATCTTCCACAATCAGCCAGCCGATAGCGATTTGCCCCCGCTGGCTATCAATAAGCTGTCGTTCTTCCAGCGCGCGCAGCAGCACCACGGTACTGGCGGTAGAAAGACACAGACCAAAAACGATCCCGGTCATTAACGACCAGCCCAGCATGGCAGAGAGCGCCATACCCAACAGCGTCGCCACGGCGATCTGGGCGATAGCCCCCGGAATAGCGATGGCCTTGACCGCCATCAAATCTTTTAAGGAGAAATGCAGACCCACGCCGAACATCAGCAGGATCACGCCAAGCTCTGCCAGCTCCGGCGCCAGCTTGGTATCAGCAACGAAACCAGGGGTAAAAGGTCCGGCCAGCACGCCCGCTAATAAATATCCCACCAGAGGAGAAATACGTAGCTTATTGGCAATCATGCCGAGAATAAAGGCGAGCACAAGGCCGCCGACAATGGTGGTGATTAGCGGTGTTGCGTGGTGCATTCCGTCTCCTTGCAGTGGTGAGCTGATCCATTTTCGGCATATACCCGTCATACTTCAATTTGCATGGGCGTTGGCTTTCCTCGCTCACCCCAGTCACTTACTTCAGTAAGCTCCAGGGGATTCCCTGCGTCGCCGCCTTCCTGCAACTTGGATTATTTAGGGTATAAAACCAAAAAACCGAATAATAGTTTATGACAATTTCAGCGGTTTTGTTTATGAATAATCGTTGAATTTTGCAGAAAGATGGAATTGGCATGCAAAAAAGCACGGACCGCAAAATGGCAGCAGCTTATGCGGGGTAATGCTGGTGGAGTAAGGGATTGAGGCAGCCAAAGTTACACTTTGGCTGCCGAAGAATCAGGACTTTTGGTGGTTGTTAGGCAGAAATATCGTCAGGATGCCGATAAGAGGCAGGAAAGCGCAGATTTTATAGACCAGCTCGATACTGGTATGGTCAGCTAATAGCCCCAGCACCGCGGCGCCAAGGCCACCCATGCCAAAAGCAAATCCGAAGAACAAACCAGAAACCATGCCGATCCGCCCCGGCAATAGCTCCTGAGCGTAGACCAGAATGGCGGAAAAAGCCGACGCGAGGATAAAACCAATTATCACCGTTAAAATGCCGGTCCATTCCAGCGATGCGTAGGGTAAAACAAGAGTAAACGGCGCTACGCCAAGGATAGATCCCCAAATAACATATTTTCGCCCAATCTTATCGCCTACAGGCCCGCCAATCACCGTTCCCGCCGCGACGGCAAAAAGGAAAGCAAACAGATGAAACTGCGCGTTTTGCACCGATAATCCAAACTTTTGCATCAGATAAAAGGTGTAATAGCTGCTGATGCTCGCCATATAGAAGTATTTTGAGAAAATCAGCAGCAAAAGAATGCTAACCGCCAGAATGACTTTGTTTTTCGGCAATGGATTGACAATGACCGCTTTGGGTTTACCTTTGTTCATACGGTGCTGAGCGGCATACCAGCGGCTGATCTGCGCCAGCACGACGATCGCCAGCAGCGCCGCCAGGACAAACCAGCCAACGTTACCTTTGCCGTAGGGCGCGATAATCAGGGCCGCAAGCAGCGGGCCTAACGAACTGCCAAAGTTGCCGCCGACCTGGAATATCGACTGCGCCAGGCCATGGCGACCGCCGGAGGCCATTCGCGCCACGCGTGAAGACTCCGGGTGAAAGACCGAAGAGCCGGTACCGACCAGCGCGGCAGCCAGCAGAACCATCCCGAAGCTCCCGGAAATCGCCAGCAGTACCAGACCGCTTAAGGTAAAGCACATGCCTATCGGTAGCGACCACGGCATCGGGTGTTTGTCGGTCAGATAGCCGACGACCGGCTGCAGCAGCGATGAGGCCAGCTGGAAGGTGAGGGTAATCATCCCTATCTGCACAAAGGTCAGCGAAAACTCGGCCTGCAGCAGCGGGTAGATAGCCAGAATAAGCGATTGGATCATATCGTTTAGCAAATGCGAGAGGCTGATAGCGCCGAGAATGCGAAACGAGGTGCGTGCTTTTTGCGGCGCAGCAGCGGGGCCGGATAAGGGTCGTGCGGTCTGATTCATTGCCATAGGTTCGCTTAAGTATTTTTTATAGAGGATGCAGGTGGAATTATTATCTGCCTAACATACCTGCCCCTAAGGTTTGAAGGAAGTCGCAATTCTGAAAACATATTTGTCTAATCGGCTAACTCGCTATACTTTCGGCACTTGTCATTTCGTCAGGGAGAGAAATATGCACTTTATGAAGCAAGGCGTTGCGCTGGCGCTATTCACGGCGTTATCGCTGGGGAGCCTGTCTGCGCAGGCTTATGAGCAGGATAAAACCTATAAAATTACCATCCTGCATACTAACGATCATCATGGCCACTTCTGGCGCAGCGACTACGGCGAATACGGGCTGTCGGCACAAAAAACGCTGGTGGACGGCATTCGCAAAGAGGTGGCGGCAGAGGGCGGCAGCGTGCTGCTGTTATCCGGCGGCGATATCAACACCGGCGTGCCGGAATCCGACTTACAGGACGCGGAACCCGATTTTCGCGGGATGAACCTGATTGGCTATGATGCGATGGCGGTGGGCAATCACGAGTTTGATAATCCCCTTAGCGTACTGCGTCAGCAGGAAAAATGGGCGAAGTTCCCGTTCCTCTCCGCCAATATTTACCAGAAAAGCACCGGCGAGCGTCTGTTTAAGCCGTGGGCGCTGTTCAAACGCGGCGGGCTGAATATTGCGGTTATCGGCCTGACGACCGACGATACGGCCAAAATTGGTAACCCTGAGTTTTTTACGGATATCGAGTTCCGCAAACCGGCGGAAGAGGCCAAACTCGTTATCCAGGAGCTGCAGCAGAATGAAAAACCGGACGTCATTCTGGCCACCACCCACATGGGCCATTATGACAACGGCGCCCACGGCTCGAATGCGCCGGGCGACGTCGAGATGGCGCGCAGCCTGCCGGCAGGTTCGCTGGCGATGATCGTCGGCGGCCACTCGCAGGACCCGGTATGCATGGCCTCTGAGAATAAAAAACAGGTGGATTACGTTCCGGGCAGCCCGTGCGCGCCGGACAAGCAGAACGGTATCTGGATCGTCCAGGCCCATGAGTGGGGCAAATATGTGGGCCGCGCCGACTTCGAATTCCGCAACGGCGAAATGAAGCTGGTGCACTATCAGCTGATCCCGGTCAACCTGAAGAAAAAGGTCACTTACGACAACGGCGAGAGCGAGCGCGTGCTCTATACGCCGCAAATCGCCGAAAATCCGCAGATGCTCTCCCTGCTGACGCCGTTCCAGAATAAGGGCAAAGCGCAGCTGCAGGTCAAAATCGGTAGCGTAAACGCGCACCTGGAGGGCGATCGCAGCAAAGTGCGTTTTGTGCAAACCAATATGGGACGTCTGCTGCTGGCGGCGCAGATGGCGCGCAGCAATGCCGATTTCGCGGTGATGAGCGGCGGCGGCGTGCGTGATTCGATTGAAGCGGGCGATATCACCTATAAAGACGTGATGAAGGTACAGCCTTTCGGCAACGTGCTGGTGTATGTCGATATGAGCGGTAAGGAAGTGACGGAGTATCTGACCGCCGTGGCGCAGATGAAGCCCGATTCTGGCGCCTATCCGCAGTTTGCCAACGTCGGTTTTGTGGCCAAAGACGGTAAGCTTAATAATTTGACTATCAAAGGCGAACCGGTCGATCCGGCGAAGACCTACCGTATGGCGACCCTGAGCTTTAACGCCACCGGCGGCGATGGCTACCCGCATATTGATACCAGGCCCGGCTATGTGAATACCGGCTTCATCGACGCGGAGGTGCTGAAAGAGTATATCCAGAAAAACTCACCGCTGGACGCGGCAGCTTATGAACCGAAAGGCGAGGTAAGCTGGCAGTAACGTCAGAGCAGCGCCCCGGTGGCGCTGCGCTTACCGGGGCGACAGGTCTGAGCGGTTTTGGATTTTATAGCCCGGACAAGGCGCGTCAGCGCCGCCTCCGGGAGTGTCCTCAGACGAAAAACCGTCAATTAATCGCGACGCGCGATATCGGCGAATTTTGCCTCAAGGATCTTCGCCAGATCGCTGGCCGCCAGCTCAATATCCAGCCCGCGTTTGCCGCCGGAAATATAGATGGTGGCAAACGACTGGGCCGGCGCGTCAATCACCGTCGGCAGGCGTTTTTTCTGTCCAAGCGGGCTGATCCCGCCCACCAGATAGCCGGTGACCCGCTGTGCGACCATCGGGTCTGCCATATCGACTTTCTTAGCGCCTAAAGCCCTCGCCACCTTTTTCAAATCCAGCTGACCCGCTACCGGCGTCACCGCGACGGCCAGATGCTTCATGTCGCCGTTGACGGCGACCAGCAGCGTTTTATAGACCTGGTCCGCGTTGAGCCCCAGCTTACGCACCACCTCATCGCCAAAATTGGTTTCGTTCGGATCGTGATCGTAGCTGTGAATGTGAAAACTAATTTTGTTTTTTTCGAGTAATTTTACGGCGGGAGTCATCGTTATCCTTCTTACCAACCGATTTAATGTGACATAAGCATACGCCCGACGGCTGTCTAAAAAATAGTATCATCTTGCGCAATAGTATTGGCAGTGATGGTCACTTTGAGCGACAATCAGACGATCCGGGGCGCGAACCCCGGAATAATAATAATGATGAAATTCCTCTTTGACGGGCCAATAGCAATATTGGCCATTTTTTTACGTCAGCATGTCCGGCAGATTTCCTTCCCCGTACAAATGAAGCGCCCCTACGGCAACCACGTAGCGCCCCGGCGGCAGCGCCAGCAGCGTTTCGCGCCAGGCGAGATTGCGCTGATGCATCAGCACATCATACAGCGACTGGCTAAACGTTGTCGGCAGCGAGGTTGCGCCCGTTGACGGCGGCTGCTCCAGCCACCAGCCGATCATCACCTGCAGCAGACGCGCATTCGTGCGCCAGTGGGTGAGGGTATCCTCCAGCAGCGCCAGGCCGCCGTCGGGCAGATCCCGCAGCAGCGCTATCTGGCTGTCGGCTCCCTCCAGCTCCATCACGCGGATATTGCTCTCGCGCGCCGCCATCAGCAGTTGATAATCAATGCCGTAATCCGCCCTTAGGCCCAGTTTTTGCGCCTGTGTCGCCTGCAATACCATCGCCACCTGCCACAGCGGCTGGCTGTCGAACAGCGCGATGGACAGCCCCATTTCTCCCGCCCGCTCTTGCAGTTCAGCAAGCAGGGAGGCGCTCAGGCGTTCCGCCAGCGGCGGACAGGAGGGGAGGTTGCTGAACGGCGTTTCGCTGCCGCTAATATCCGCTTCCACAATCAGCGCATCGGCCTGGCGGATCTTTTTTAATAACCTGGCGGGCGGCGGCGACATGTCGCGGGTGCCCATATGAATACTGCCGACCAGGTGCAGATAGCGCTCGCCGGGAAGCGTGATATCCAGCGCGGGCCAGGAATAAGACGAGCCGACGGCGGCTTGCCACAGCATTTTTATTCGGTTTAACAGGCCCATACGTGCTCCGTAGTGTGAGGAAGCCATGCTAGCGCGCGGGGGGCTGGGGCGCAAGGGGACTCAACGTGCGCGACGGAAGAGGCGTTTTGCAATGTCACGAAAATAACAAAAAAATTTGATGTTCTCTTTTTCGTCATTTCTGTAATGGCGTTTTGAAATTAATTATCACTTAAAAAACAATGGAATGGCTATTTATAACGTGAATGACTATGGTGTTTTTTTCTCAAATATTCCTCTGTTGTGATAATAAAATAAAAAATCTGTAACAAAAAATAAACAAAACGCTTCTATATTGGCCCCTTCAATTTTTGGGGGGAGTGACATGCGTAACTGGAGTGAGCCTAAAAAGAATAAAGCCCATATCGAGCTGATCCCGATGATCGATGTGATGATGTTTCTACTGGTTTTCTTTGTCCTGATTAGCCTGAATGTGATCCCGGCTCTGGGCTTGAAAACGCAGCTGCCGTCGGCCGGCAGCGCCCAACAGCTTAAACCGCAAAAAAAAGCCATTATCACCCTCGGCGCCGGCGACCAGCTGCAGCTTGATGGCCAGCCGCTGCCCCTGAATGCGCTGGTCAATACCCTGAAGCAACAGCAGCAGGAAAACCAAACCACCACCATTATCGTGAACAGCGATAAAGAGGTTGCGGTGGAACGCCTGATCGCCGTGATGGATACCCTGCGTCAGGGTGGTTTCTTCTCCATTTCCATTGCCACACGGAAGCAGTGATATGTATCTGCTTTATCGCTCACGTCACGTTGTTAGCTGGCTACCCGCCCTTGTCGTCGCCGGATGTTTACTGTTTGTCAGCCAGCAGGCAGTGCTGCAGGTCAAACCGCATTACGACGATACGGTCATGGAACTGTCGCTGGCTGAACCCGAACCGCCGCAGCCGGAGCCTGTCCCGGAACCGCAGCCGGAAATACCGCCGCAAATTCAACCTGAGCCGGAACCGGAGGCGGTCGCTGAACCCGTCGTTCCTGCGCCAGAACCCATTATCCAGGCCAAACCGGTTGTTAAACCGAAAGCCAAACCCAGGCCCAAACCGGTTGTGAAGGAAAAAGCGCCGAAACCGCAGGCGATCGCGGCTCCGCAGCCCGCCGCCGTTCGTAGTCCGGTGAGTAAACCGGCCCCGCCGCCTTCTCCCCCGGCGCCGAAGGCGAACGCGCAGGCGGTGGAAAACGGCTATCTGCAGGCGCTGCGCCGGGAGCTGGAGCAGCGCAAGCGCTACCCGAGCGGCCGTCAGGCTTCGCTGGAACGTCCGCAGGGCAACGTGGAGGTCTGGCTGGAGGTTGACCGCAGCGGCAGAGTGCTGGCTTCCGGTATTGCCAGCAGGGCGCCGAACATGCTGCTCAATCGCGCTGCGCTTAGTTCCCTGCAAAGCATCAGCCAGCTGAAGCCCTTTCCTGAAGAGGCTTTTGCCGGACAAAGCAGCAAAAAATTTACCGCGACGTTTAATTACCAGGCGCCATAAGCCTAATTAATCATTTGTTTTTACAGGAAAAGAAATGAAAAACTTTAATTATTCTGGGATTGCGTTAGCCGTGGTGTCGGCCCTGTTATCGGGGGCCTCACTGGCGGCGGAAAGCAGCGACGTGGGGGAGATTAACGTTAAGGGGCAATCGCTCGGCGGCGGTCTGATGGTGCAGGAAGACAGCGGCAAAGCGCGTTCCACCCTGACCAAAGAGGCGATGGAAAAAGCCCCCGGCGCCAGCAATGCTATCGACATGCTGAAATATACGCCGGGAATGAACGTCAACAGCAATGACGCCAGCGGCCTGAGCGGTATCGACTACACCATGCGCGGGATGAACTCGGATCAGATCGGCCTGTCGATGGACGGCATCCCGATTAACGACTCGGGCAACTATGCGGTCTACCCCAACCTGCTGGGCGACGCGGAAAACCTTGAGCAGATCTTTGTCACCCAGGGCTCTTCCGAGGCTGACGGCCCGCATATTGGTTCCAGCGGCGGTAATATTGGCCTTGTGACAAAGCGTCCCTCAAAGGAGTTTGGCGGCTTCGTCAAACAAACGCTCGGCAGCCATAACCTCAGCAAAACTTTCGCTCGTCTGGAGACCGGGGAGTACAACGGTTTTAGCAACTGGCTCTCGTACTCGCATACTGAAGCCAAAAAATGGCGCGGGGAGGGGCGTAATTATTCCGATAAGTTCGAAATGAACTCGCTGTACGAGGATGGCAACGGCAACAGCAGCAACCTGATCATGAAGTATAACCGTCAGGATAACAGCAACTATAACACCCTGAGTAAAGCGCAGTTCGAAGAAGACCCGCGTCAGGACTACTCGACCACCCCGGTCTACAACAGCAAAGGTCAACTGAGCAAATATTACAAGCTGAACCGTAATCCGTTTGAAACCTTCACCCTCTCTTTTGCCCAGCGCTTACAGCTGCGCGATAACCTCGCGTTGACCGTTCAGCCCTATTACTACTGGGGTAACGGCGGCAGCTTTACCGGACAAACGGCCTCGGTGCTGTCCAATACGTCTGATACCGCCGGACAGTACGATCTCAGCAACCTGACTTCTAATACCTATTACCGGCCTTCGTGGACCCAGACCTGGCGGCCGGGCGTTACCACGAAATTGAAGTGGGATATTAACGACGAACACAGCCTGGATATTGGCTACTGGTACGAGCGCGCGCGTCAGTCGCAGACCCAGCCGTTTATTAGCATTCAGGACGATGGCAACCCGGCGAACGTTTCCGGCAAACCGGGCGGTTCCGATCAGGTTAAAGATGCGAACGGCAATACGGTACAGGGGCGTAACCAGTACACGGTGACTCCTGCGCACAAAGTATGGCTTCAGGACAGCTGGTTCGTGACGCCGGACTGGACGCTGGTGGGCGGGCTGGCTTATCAGTATGTTGAACGTAAAGGCGATAATAAAGGCAGCCTGTATAGCGCTGCGGAAAAACGCCAGGCGACCTACCATGAATTCCTGCCGAACTTTAGCATCAGCTATAAGCCGGATAGCGAAAATCAGCTGTTCTATAACCTGACGCGCAACATGCGTACGCCTCCCAACTACGTGCTCTACAACGTCGGCGATTCGATCAGCACCAAACCTGAGCTGAGCTGGAACCACGAGCTGGGCTGGCGTTTTCAGCGCGAAGATATGCTGCTGAGCGCGACGCTCTTCTATATGCGCTATACCGACCGGCAGATTTCGACCACCAATGCGGATGGTGACTACGAAATGATGAACATCGGCAGCGTGGAGAGTAAAGGTCTGGAGCTGGAGTGGAGCGGTAAGCTGCCGTACAACTTCAACTACTACACCTCTTATACCTACACCCATTCCGAACAAAAAGACGACATTGTGAGCAACGGCGGACATCCGCTGCCAACGGCGGGCAAAACGGTGCCAAACGTACCGAAAAACATGCTTAACGCGTCGCTGGGCTATGACGATGGTCTCTACTACGGCAGCTTCGGCGGCAAATACGTCAGTTCGTTCTACGGCGATTTGACCAACGACGAAAAAATCGGCGGGCGCACGGTCTTTGATGTCGCCGCGGGCGTGCATCTGCCGGTGGATAAAAAGATTGTCAAAAGCGCCACCCTGCGCTTTGGCATCGATAACCTGTTCGATAAACAGTACCTGACCTCCGTCCGCTCGACGACTTTTAACGCGGCGGCTTACGACGGCGTGAAGGCCAGTACCCCGTACTACAACGTTGGCGAAGAGCGCACCTTTAGCGTCTCGCTGGAAGCAACCTTTTAATTAACCGGAGGGCACTCTGATGGATGCCAATCTGATTCACGATATTATTTTCTACGTTATGTACGCCGCGCTGGCGATCGCCGTGGTGATACTGGTTGATCGCGGCCTCTATTTTTCGTGGGCCCAGCGTCAGGCTTTGCGCTTTGAAAAAGCGCTGACGCCGGACGTTCGCCGCGCGTCGGATCTGCCGGAATCGCTGACCGGCCGCAGTAGCCTCCCGCTGACCCTCATTCTGCCGGTGCTGGAGAAAAAGCAGACGGCGGAAGACCGTGAGGCGATGAGCGATCTGATCGACGCTCAGTATCTGCTCAGCAAACCGCAGATGTCGCGTGGGCTGTGGATGCTTGAAACCGTTGTCACCGCCGCGCCGCTGCTGGGCCTGCTGGGGACGATCCTCGGTATTATGGATACCTTTAAGGCCCTTTCCGCCTCAGGCGTCTCCGATGCCAGCATGGTTTCTGCGGGTATGGGGACCGCCCTGTATGCCACCGGCCTGGGCATTGCGATTGCGCTGCTGTGCCTGGTGGGCAATAACTATTTGCAAAGCCGCATGGAGCGAATCAACGAACTGCTGAAGGTGCTGCTGATCCGCGCCGGCAGCCCGGTCAGCCGTCCGGAGCAGGGCGGCAAACGCTGGGAAGGCCACGAGGCGCAGCGCTATGCCTGAACATGGTCAATGCGGGTGGCCGGCAGGCCGCCTGATGAGCGCGCTGGCGGGGAGCTGGATGCTGTTAAGCCAGCCGGTATGGGCGGCGTTCTCTATACCTGGCTACGAGCTGGTGTATAACGCGCCGCAGGAAACCACCTTACAGGATAACGATTTACGTCATGCCGCCGAAGTCTGGCAGCAGATGTTCGATGCGGCGCGCAGCCATATCGATCTGGCGCAGTTTTATGTGGCGAATGAAAAAGGCTCTCTGCTGGATGGGGTTCTGGCACATCTGCGGGCCGCCGGGGAGCGTGGAGTAAAAATTCGTTTTCTGATGGAGGAGAAGGGCGTGGGCCTTTCAACGCCGGAAACGCTGACGGCGCTGAAAGCGATCCCCAACCTGGAATTGCGGGTGATCCCGTTCCATCGGCTGACCGGCGGTATTGTTCACGCCAAGTATCTGCTGGTGGATGGCAAAGAGGCTTTTGTCGGTAGCCAGAATTTTGACTGGCGCGCGCTGGAACAGATCCAGGAGACCGGTCTGCGCATCAGCGATCCGCAAACGGTGCAGCAGATTCAGGCTATTTTCGATCAGGACTGGCAGGCGCAAGCTCTGCTGGCGGAGAGTAAGCCGGTACCGAAGCCGGCGAGGCAGGCGGTAGCGTCGGCCCCGCAGGGCAATTATCTGGTTGCCAGCCCGCGCGATTATAACCCGGGCGGGGGGATTGATTCGCAGGTGGCGCTGCCGCGGCTGCTGGCGAGCGCCAAATCGCGGATCCGGGTGCAGGTGATGGACTATGCGCCGCTGGCGTGGGGAGAAAAGGGGAGCCGGCCCTTTTATGCGCCCATTGATAACGCCCTGCGCAGCGCGGCGGCCCGCGGCGTACAGGTGGAGCTGATGGTGGCGAACTGGAACCTGAAAAAGCCGGAGGTATTCTGGCTGAAGAGTCTCTCTCTGGTGCCAAACGTTCAGCTAAAAGTGGTGACCATACCTCCCGCCAGCCGAGGGTTTATCCCCTTTGCCAGGGTGGTACACAGTAAGCTGATGACCATCGACGGTACGACGGCGTGGGTCGGAACCAGCAACTGGAGCGGAGGCTATTTCGATAACTCACGCAACCTTGAGCTGGTGCTGAATAATGCGTCGATGGCCGCGCGCGTGGACGCGCTTTACAGCCAGCTGTGGAATAGCCGCTATGCGGCGCCGATCAAGGTTGATTTTGATTATCCGGTTCCGCATCCTGGCCGTGAGTTCGAATAGATAAATCGGCTGAGGCTTCCCCTCTCCCTAAGGGGGCGAGGGGAAGCCTGTTTTGCCCTCGCCAGAGGCTGCTTTATGCTTTGGGCTTATAGCGCAGCAGGCGGTTGGCGTTACTCACGACGGTAATCGAAGAGAGCGCCATGGCCGCGCCCGCTACCACCGGGTTGAGCAGCGTTCCGGTCAGCGGCCACAGAATCCCGGCGGCAATCGGAATGCCCAGCGAGTTATAAACAAATGCCCCCAGCAGGTTCTGCTTCATATTACGCAGCGTGGCTTTGGCGATGTCCAGCGCATCGGCAACGCCGTTCAGGCTATGGCGCATCAGGGTAATCGCCGCCGTCTCAATGGCGACATCGCTGCCGCCGCCCATGGCGATCCCCACATCGGCCTGCGCCAGCGCGGGCGCATCGTTGATACCGTCGCCGATCATCGCCACCTGATGCCCTTCGCTTTGCAGGCGCTTAATCGCATCGGCTTTCCCGTCCGGCAGCACCCCGGCAATCACCTCATCAATGCCCGCCTCTTTGGCGATAGCGTTGGCGGTGGTGGGGTTATCTCCGGTCAGCATCACCAGACGATAGCCCTGGCGGTGCAGCCTGGCTAATGCCGCCACGCTATCTTCGCGCAGCGGATCGCGGATGGCGAACAGCGCCGCCGCCTGACCATCTACCGCCAGCAGCACCGGCGTGGCACCCTGTGACGCCTGGGCGGTCATGTCGTCTTCTATTTCAGCCGTTGCAATCTTGTGCTCATTAAGCAGCGCCTGGTTGCCGAGCAGCAGACGGCGGCCTTCGGCTTCGCCGCTGACCCCCAGCCCGCGCAGCGTGCGGAAGTTTTCTACCGCAGGCAGGCGTTGGTCCGCGGCTTTGTCGAGAATGGCTCGCGCCAGCGGGTGGCTGGAACCTTGCTCCAGAGACGCCGCCAGACGTAGAGCGGTGGACTCATCCATGGCGGTAAAGGTTTTTATCGCCACCACCTGCGGTTTACCCTCGGTCAGGGTACCGGTTTTATCAAAGACCAGCGTATCGAGAGTGCTGGCGCGCTGCAGCGCATCGGCGTCGCGCACCAGTACGCCGTACTCCGCCGCGCGGCCCACGCCGGAGATAATCGACATCGGCGTTGCCAGCCCCAGGGCGCACGGACAGGCGATAATCAGCACCGTGGTGGCGATCACCAGGGTATAGACAATTTGCGGCGCCGGGCCAAAAAAGTACCAGATCGCGGCGCTGAACAGGGCTATCGCCACAACCGCCGGGACGAACACGGCGGAGATTTTGTCCGCCAGCTGGCCGATTTCAGGTTTACTGCTCTGCGCCTGGCGCACCATGCGGATAATGCGCGCCAGGGTGGTTTGACTGCCGACGGCGCTGGCGGTAAACAGTACGCTGCCGTCCTGCACTACGGTCCCGGCATGAACGGCGTCACCGTCGCCTTTTTGCTGCGGCACCGGCTCGCCGGTGAGCATCGCTTCATCGAACCAGGCTTCGCCCTGGCTAATGACGCCGTCGACCGGTACGCGATCGCCGGTGGTCAGACGCAGGATCATTCCCGCCTGAACCTCAGCCAGCGGCAGATCTTTTTCGCCTTCGTCGGTGACCACCCTCGCTGACGGCGGGGTTAAATCGAGCAGTTTTTCCAGCGCTTTCGAAGAGCGCTGGCGCGCGCGGGCTTCCAGCATATGGCCCAGGTTAATCAGACCGATAATCATCGCGCTGGCTTCATAATAAAGGTGGCGGGCTTCCATCGGAAACCACTGCGGCCACAGGTTGACGCTCATTGAATAGAGCCAGGCGACGCCGGTACCCAGCGCCACCAGCGTATCCATGGTCGCGGTGCCGTTTTTCAGGCTTTTCCACGCGCTGCGGTAGAAATGGCCGCCGGCAAAGACCATCACCGCCAGGGTGACAACACCGATAGCCAGCCACAGGGAGCGGTTATCATCGCTGACCATCATATTGTCGCCGATCATTCCCCAGCCCATGACCGGGATACCGACCAGCAGGGCGACGATAGCCTGCCAGCGGAAGCGCTTCATTGTGGCGACGGCGGTTTCCTGCTGGCGCTCGCGGCGTTCGAGGTCGTCTTCGATAGCTTCCGCGCCGTAGCCCGCTTTCTCTACGGCCTGGACTAATTCTGCGGCGGACGCGCTGCCCATCACCAGCGCAGTGCGTTCCGCCAGGTTGACCCGCGCCTGCGAGACGCCCGGCACCGCGGCGAGCGCGTGTTGTACCCGGGATACGCAGCTGGCGCAGCTCATGCCGTTGATTAACAGCTGCTGGCTGTCATCTTCGTCACGGGCTGCCGGAAGCTCAGTGGTGGCCGCTGTCAGCGCTTCCGGCGGGATTGATGATTCTGCCAGCGGTTTAGCCTTTGGGTGGCTGAGCTCCGCGCCGTATCCGGCCTGTTTAATGGTCTCAATCAGCGCTTCCGCGCTGGCGCTGCCCGTGACGTGGGCTTCGGTAACGGTGACTTCCGCTTGCTCAACGTCGGGACGCTGCTCCAGGCTCTCTTTCACCCGTTTAACGCAGTGGCCGCAGGAGAGGCCATCAAGCGCGAGGTCGATAGTGTTAGACATAAATAACTCCTGAATAAATTTCCGGTTAATGATTGACCGAACACACTCTTTCATCGAGTATTAGCAAGGTTAAACCTTCCAGCAAGGGGAAGGTCAAGGGGGAAAGATGAATATTAGCGATGTGGCGAAAAAGACCGGCTTAACCAGCAAAGCGATCCGTTTTTACGAGGAGAAGGGGCTGGTGACGCCGCCGCTGCGTAGCGAAAACGGCTACCGCAGCTACAGCCAGCAGCATCTGGATGAACTGACCCTGCTGCGCCAGGCGCGCCAGGTGGGGTTTAATCTGGAAGAGTGTCGCGAGCTGATATTCCTGTTCAACGATCCCTCGCGGCACAGCGCCGACGTGAAACGCCGGACGCTGGAGAAAGTCGCGGAGATTGAGCGCCACATCAGCGAGCTGCAGGGCATGCGTGCACAGCTGCTGGCGCTGGCGGACTCCTGTCCCGGCGATGACAGCGCGGATTGCCCGATCATCGATAATCTCTCGGGCTGCTGTCACCGCAAGGTGCAGGCCTAGCGGCCGTTAGGGAGCTCCCTGATCCGCAGCGTAATCCCCTCGACGGCGACCACTTCAACCTTGCTGCCCGCCGCGAGGTCGTCATCGGCAATAACCGGCCATGAACTGTCGCCCACGCGGACGTGTCCGCGGCCGTTAACCAGCGCCGTTTCCAGCGTAAAGCGGCGGCCAAGCAGCTGCTGCCCGCGCTGATTAAGCTGAGCGTCCGCCGGCTTCTGGCGCTTAACGCGGTTACGTAGCCAGCGCGACCACAGCCAGGCCGCCAGCAGAGTCAGGACGGCAAACAGCGTACCCTGCCACTCCCAGCTCAACGGCAGCATCCAGACCAGCAGCCCGGTTACGACGCCGGCAATGCCGCTCCACAGCAGATAACCGTTGCCGCCGAGCATTTCCGCCGCCAGCAGCAGCCCGCCGAGGCTGAGCCAGAAAATATGCGGGTGGGCGAGAATCAGCGCGATCATGATTTTTTCTGCGCGCCAGCGCCTTCTTTAAGCAGCTCGCCGATCCCGGCGATGGAGCCCATCAGGCTGCTGGCGTCGAGCGGCATCAGCACCACTTTACTGTTGTTGGCCGCGCCAATTTGCTGCAGCGCATCGGTATATTTCTGCGCGACAAAGTAGTTGATGGCCTGAATGTCGCCGGAAGCGATAGCGGATGAGACCATCTGCGTAGCGCGCGCTTCGGCTTCCGCGGAACGTTCGCGCGCCTCTGCCTGTAAAAACGCCGACTGACGCTCGCCTTCGGCTTTGAGGATCTGCGACTGCTTCTCGCCCTCGGCTTTTAAAATTTCCGCCTGACGTATCCCTTCGGCCTCAAGAATATAGGCGCGCTTGGTGCGCTCGGCTTTCATCTGGGCGTTCATTGAGGCGATAAGCTCCGCCGGCGGGCGTACGTCGCGGATCTCAACGCGGGTGATTTTGATGCCCCACGGGTTGGTCGCTTCATCGACAATATGCAGCAGGCGGGTGTTGATGCTGTCGCGCTGGGAGAGCATTTCGTCCAGCTCCATGGAGCCCAGCACGGTACGAATGTTGGTCATAGTCAGGTTGATAATCGCCAGCTCGAGGTTGCTGACTTCATAGGCGGCTTTCGGCGCGTCGATAACCTGAATAAAGCACACCGCATCAATGGTGACGTTGGCGTTATCGCGCGAAATCACCTCCTGCGAAGGGATATCGAGCACCTGCTCCATCATATTAATTTTGCGCCCGATACGATCCATAAAGGGCACCACCAGGCTCATCCCCGGCTGCAGCGTTTGCGTATAGCGGCCAAAGCGCTCTACCGTCCACTGGTAGCCCTGAGGAACGATTTTTACCGCCGCTCCGACGATAACCAGCGCGACGAAAATAAGAATGGGGATAAAAATCAGCATCAAAAACCTCCTGTCTTGTTGCCTGTTGATGCGCCGGGAGAGTGGCGCGCGTTTAACCAGAGTATATCTTTCCGCGCATCCGGGTGAAAGAAAAGTGGAGTAAACTAGAGGCGTTGTCGAAAAACTGGGAATAATAATGACCGAAAGTAACGCTATTTTGCGCCTGGACAATGTGGGTTTTCAGGCCGATGGAGTGACCATCCTTAATGAGATGAGTTTTCAGCTCAGGGCAGGGGAATTTAAGCTGATTACCGGCCCTTCCGGCTGCGGAAAAAGCACGTTATTAAAAATAATCGCTTCGCTGCTGAGCCCCACCGCGGGAAGCATTTTCTTCGCCGGTAAAAACATTAATGACTTAACGCCGGAAACCTATCGTCAGCAGGTTTCCTACTGCGCGCAAACCCCGGCGCTGTTCGGCGATTCAGTGTATGACAACCTGGTCTTCCCGTGGCAGATCCGTCATCAACAGCCGGATCCTAAGGCGCTGGTGGCCGATCTGCTGCGCTTCGGGCTGGCGGAGAATACGCTGGAAAAGTCAATCAATGAACTTTCGGGCGGGGAAAAGCAGCGCGTTTCGTTGATTCGCAATCTGCAGTTTTTACCGCAGGTGCTGCTGCTCGATGAAATTACCAGCGCGCTGGACGAGAGCAATAAAAAAAACGTGAATGAGATTATCCATCGCTACACGACCGAAAAAAATATCGCCGTTCTGTGGGTCACTCACGATAGCAATGAAATTGCCCATGCGGATGAAGTGATCACGCTCGAGCCTGCCGGCGGAAAAGCGCAGGAGGAGAAAAAAAATGAACGGGCATAATATTACTAACGAATCGCTGGCGCTCTCCATGGTTCTGGTGCTGGTGGCGATCGTGGTCAGCTACCGGGAAAAGCTGGCGCTGGAAAAAGATATTATCTGGAGTATCTGCCGGGCGATTGTGCAACTGATTATCGTCGGCTACGTGCTGAAATATATCTTTAACGTTAATCACGCCGTGCTGACGCTGCTGATGGTGCTGTTTATCTGCTTTAACGCGGCGTGGAATGCGAAAAAGCGCAGCAAATATATCGATAAAGCCTTTGTTTCTTCGTTTATCGCGATAACCACCGGCGCCGGATTAACCCTGGCGGTGCTGGTTTTTTCCGGATCGATTGCGTTTGTGCCGATGCAGGTGATTCCGATTGCCGGGATGGTGGCCGGTAACGCGATGGTGGCGGTCGGGCTGTGCTACAACAACATGGGGCAGCGTTTCAGCAGCGAGCAGCAGCAGATCCAGGAGAAGCTGAGCCTGGGCGCGACGCCGAAGATGGCTTCCGCAAGGCTTATCCGCGATAGCATTCGCGCCGCGCTGATCCCGACGGTAGATTCGGCGAAAACGGTGGGGCTGGTGAGCCTGCCGGGGATGATGTCGGGGCTGATTTTCGCCGGGATTGATCCGGTAAAAGCGATTAAGTACCAGATTATGGTGACGTTTATGCTGCTGTCGACTGCCAGCCTGTCAACGATTATCGCCGGGTATCTGACCTACCTGAAGTTCTTTAATGCTCGCCATCAGCTGGTGGTGACTCAGCTGAAAAAACGCGCGTAAGTTTTTTCCCCGGAGGCGGCGCTGAACGCGCCTGTCCGGGCTACCGTCCCGCTGACGGCGGGTAACCTGTAGCCCGGCTAAGCGCAGCGCGAGCCGGGTTTTTTACGATTAATAAAGCAGAGAGTAGAGCTGGCGGCGGTACTTCGCGGCCAGCGCGTCACCGGTGCCGAGGGCGGAGAGGATCTCCTGCAGCAGCTTGCGAACCTCGCCGTTTCCGGCGCCTAAATCTTTTTGCAGATGGCTGAACAGCAGCGCCAGCGCCTCTTCGTTACGCCCAACCTGATGCAGCTGTAATGCCAGCTGGGAGGCCAGCGCCGCGTCTTCCGGGTTCTGCTCTACCTGCTGCTGCAGCTGCTGAATTTCCGGCGTGTCGGCGGCTTTTTTCAGCAGCTCGATCTGCGCCACCAGTCCCTGATAGCGGGTATCCTGATCCTGCAGCGGCACGGTTTTCAGCACCGTTTCCGCTTCATCGGAACGGTGGAGGGCAATCAGCGTTTCCGCCAGCAGCAGGCCAATCTGGCTCTCCTGGTTCGACAGTTGCCAGGCGTCTTTCAGCAGCGGCAGCGCTTCGGCGTAGTTCTCTTCCTCCATCAGCGCCAGCGCCTGCTGCGCTTTGAGCTCCTCTTCGCGCGGCAGGAACTTATCCAGCAGCGCGCGCACCGCTTCTTCCGGCTGCGGGCCTTCGAAGCCGTCGACCGGCTGACCGTTCTGGAACAGGTAAACCGTAGGGATTGCGCGCAGGCCAAACTGCGAAGCCAGCATTTGTTCGGCATCGCAGTCAACTTTAGCGAGGGTAAACAGGCCGTTGTACTGGGCGGCGAGGCTCTCCAGTACCGGCGTCAACTGCTCGCAATGTTGGCTGCGCGCGGACCAGAAATAGAACAGCACCGGCGTTGTCGCGGACTGCTGTAGCGTCTGGTGTAGGTTAGCTTCGGTAATATTGACAATATTCTGTGCGGACATGAGCAAGTCTCTTTAATCGATATTTGTATAGATATATGGGGGCGACGGCAGGCGCTTCAACTTAGCCCTGGATAATTTTGTCCATCGCGCGGGTCGGCAGCAGGCGTTTCAGCAGGGCGACCGCATGCGCCACCAGAGTGACCCGGTAGCGCAGCTTCGGTTTATCGCTGACAAAAGCATGGCGCACTTTTTCCACCACCGCTTCCGGCCCGAGAGTAAAGCGGGCGGCGATGCCGGGGTTTTCCACCGGCTTATCGGTCTGGGTCTGGTTGACGTTGTTGGTGAAGCGGGTGTGGATCGGGCCCGGCTCAATCAGGATGACCTTAATTCCGCTGTGGCGCAGCTCCATGCGCAGCGCGTCTGACCAGGCTTCCAGCGCGAATTTGCTGGCGGCATAGGCGCCGCGGCCGGGGCTGGAGATAATTCCCATCACCGATGAGGTCATCACAATACGCCCTTCGCCGTGCGGCTCCATTGCCGGAAGCAGCAGCATCGTTAGCTGATGGACGCCGAAAAAGTTGGCGGAAAACTGCTGCTCCATCTGCTGGCGGCTGATGGTCGGCAGCGGGCCGTAGACGCCGTAGCCCGCGTTGTTAAACAGGCCGTACAGGCGGTTGTCGGTCAGGGCAATCACCTCGGCGGCGGCGCGTTCAACGCTCTGCGGATCGTCAAGATCCAGCAACACACCGGTCAGCCCCAGCTCCTGCATCCGTGCGACATCTTCCGCTTTGCGGCAGGCGGCCAGCACGTTAAAGTCCTGGCGCTTTAAATCAAGGGCGCTTTCAAGACCAATTCCGCTGGAACATCCTGTAACTAAAACCGATTTTTGCATAACTTTACCTGCAAATGACTCGCTGTTATCAGGAGTCATGATTAACTAAGGGAGCCAAACGCGTCGCCATCCAGTCGGCGATAAACGGCTGGGCGTCGCGATTAGGGTGAATTCCATCGTCCTGCATCCACTGCGGTTTCAGATAAACCTCTTCCATAAAAAAGGGCAGCAGAGGAATATCAAACTCTTTGGCCAGTGCCGGATAAATTGCGCTAAAGGCTTCATTATAACGGCGGCCATAGTTGGCGGGCAGGCGAATTTGCATCAGCAGCGGCTGGGCGTTCGCCGCTTTGATATGCTCAATAATGGTACGCAGCGTCTGCTCCGTCTGCTGCGGCGGGAAACCGCGCAGCCCGTCGTTACCGCCCAGCTCTACCAGCACCCAGCGCGGCTGATGCTGCTTAAGCAGAGCCGGCAGCCTTGCCAGCCCCTGCTGCGAGGTATCGCCGCTGATGCTGGCGTTAACCACCGGCGTTTTGGTCTGCCACTTATCGTTAAGCAGCGCAGGCCAGGCGGTATTGCCCGCCATGCGATAACCGGCGCTCAGACTGTCGCCGAGAACCAACAGCGTGTCGGCCGCCATCGCGCGGCAGGTAAACAGGACCAGAAACAGGAAAGGCAAATGCCAGCGGAAAACATACTTGAAGTTCATCATCTTAAGAAATCCGTCGGTCAGGGTGAGCATCAGCTTTCCATCCTTACCGGAGTTGAGCTGGTTGTCAAACAGGGGCAGACCATCGCCCTGATTGGCGAGTCGGGGTCCGGTAAATCAACGCTGCTGGCGATCCTCGCCGGGCTGGACGATGGCAGCAGCGGGGAGGTCTCGCTGCTCGGACAACCGCTGCATCAGATGGACGAAGAGGCGCGGGCGAAGCTGCGCGCAAAGCACGTCGGCTTTGTGTTTCAATCCTTTATGCTGATACCCACCCTCAATGCGCTGGAAAACGTCGAGCTTCCGGCGCTGCTGCGCGGCGAAAGCGATAGCCAGAGCCGCGGCAGCGCCCGGGCACTGCTGGAGCAACTGGGGCTGGGTAAGCGCCTGCACCATCTGCCGGTACAGCTTTCCGGCGGCGAGCAGCAGCGGGTCGCGCTGGCGCGCGCGTTTAACGGCCGCCCGGAGCTGCTGTTCGCCGATGAACCCACCGGCAACCTCGACCGTCACACCGGGGATAAAATCGCCGACCTGCTGTTCTCGCTGAACCGCGAGCACGGCACCACGCTGATCCTCGTCACCCACGACCCGCTGCTGGCGGCGCGCTGCGACCGACGGCTGAGGCTGGTGGATGGCCAGCTGCGGGAGGAAGCATGATCGCCCGCTGGTTCTGGCGCGAATGGCGCTCGCCGTCGCTGCTGATCGTCTGGCTGGCGCTGAGCCTGGCGGTGGCCTGCGTGCTGGCGCTGGGCTCGATAAGCGACCGCATGGAGAAAGGACTCAGCCAGCAGAGCCGGGAATTTATGGCCGGCGACCGCACGCTGCGCAGCTCGCGCGAAGTCCCAGGCGCATGGATTGACGAAGCGCGTCGCCTTGGTTTAACCGTCGGCGAACAGCTGAGCTTCGCCACTATGACGTTTTCCGGCGATACGCCGCAGCTGGCGGACGTCAAAGCGGTTGACGACACCTATCCGCTATATGGTCAGCTGCAGACCCAGCCGCCGGGGCTGAAGCCGCACGCCGGCACCGTGCTGCTGGCGCCGCGATTAATGGCGCTGCTGAATCTGAAAACCGGCGACACCATCGACGTGGGCGACGCCACGCTGCGCATTGCCGGCGAGGTGATACAGGAGCCGGATGCCGGATTTAACCCCTTCCAGATGGCGCCGCGGCTGATGATGAATACCGCAGACGTGGCGAAAACCGGCGCGGTGCAGCCCGGGAGCCGCGTCTCCTGGCGCTATAAGTATGCCGGAACCCCGCAGCAGCTGGCGGACTACGAAAAGTGGCTGCTGCCGAAGCTGGGGCCTGAACATCGCTGGATCGGCCTGGAGCAGGATGACAGCGCGCTGGGTAAATCGCTGGAGCGCTCGCAGCAGTTTTTGCTGCTGTCGGCGCTGTTAACGCTGCTGCTGGCGGTCGCCGCGGTGGCGGTGGCGATGAGTCATTACTGCCGCAGTCGTTACGATCTGGTGGCGATCCTTAAAACCCTCGGCGCCGGGCGGGCGCAGCTGCGCAAGCTGATTGTCGGCCAGTGGCTGATGCTGCTGGCGCTGGCGGTGGTTGCCGGCGGGGCGATGGGCGTCGGGCTGGAGCATATTCTGCTGCTGATGCTTAAGCCGGTGCTCCCGGCGGCGCTGCCGGCGGCGAGCGGCTGGCCGTGGCTGTGGGCGATCGGCGCGATGGTGGTGATTTCCCTGCTGGTCGGGCTGCGTCCTTATAGACTGCTGCTGGCGACGCTGCCGCTGCGGGTGCTGCGCCAGGATGTCGTCGCCAACGTCTGGCCGCTGACGATCTATATTCCAGTGGTGTGCGCGGTGGTGGTAGCCCTGCTGGCGCTGCTGATGGGCGGCAGCCCCCTGCTATGGGCGGTGCTGGCGGGCGCCGTGGTGCTGGCGCTGCTGTGCGGCCTGGCGGGATGGGGCGTTCTGTGGCTACTGAAGCGTTTGACGTTAAAAGCGCTGCCGCTGCGCCTGGCGGTGAACCGTCTGCTGCGTCAGCCGTGGTCGACCCTGAGCCAGCTGGCGGCCTTTTCGCTGTCGTTTATGCTGCTGGCGCTGCTGCTGGTGCTGCGCGGCGATCTGCTTGACCGCTGGCAGCAGCAGCTGCCGCCGGAAAGTCCTAACTATTTCCTGATTAACATTGCGCCGGAGCAGGTGGTGCCGGTGAAAACCTTCCTCACCGAACATCAGACCCGCGCCACCGAGTTCTACCCCATCGTGCGCGCCCGCCTGACGCAAATTAACGGTCAGGTGACGGAGGGCAATAAAGATGAAGCCCTGAACCGGGAGCTTAACCTCACCTGGAGCCGCGAGCGTCCGGATCATAATCCGCTGGTTGCCGGTAGCTGGCCGCCGAAGTCGGGCGAGGTGTCGATTGAAGAGGGGCTGGCGCAGCGTCTGGGCGTCAAGCTCGGCGATAGCGTGACCTTTACCGGGGATACTCAGGACTTTAGCGCGAAGGTGTCCAGCGTGCGTAAAGTCGACTGGGAGAGCCTGCGGCCGAACTTCTTCTTTATCTTCCCGCAGGGGGCGCTCGACGGCCAGCCGCAAAGCTGGCTGACCAGCTTCCGCTGGGATAACGGCAACGGGATGCTGACGCAGCTCAACCGCGAATTCCCCACCGTCAGCCTGCTGGATATCGGCGCGATTTTGCAGCAGATTGGCCAGGTGCTGACCCAGGTAAGCCGCGCGCTTGAGGTAATGGTGATTCTGGTCACCGCCTGCGGCGTTTTGCTGCTGCTGGCGCAGGTACAGGTCGGGATGCGTCAGCGTTATCAGGAGCTGGTGGTCTGGCGCACGCTGGGGGCCGGGAAGTCTCTGCTGCGCACCACGCTGTGGGCGGAGTTCGCGCTGCTGGGCGTGGTGTCCGGCGTCGTGGCGGCGATTGGCGCTGAGGTGGCGCTGGCGCTGCTGCAAAGCAAAATCTTTGACTTCCCGTGGTCTCCGGACTGGCGGCTGTGGGTGATGCTGCCGCTGTGCGGGGCGATACTGCTGTCGCTGTGCGGCGGCTGGCTGGGGCTGCGTCTGCTGAAAGGTAAGGCGCTGTTCCGCCAGTTTAGTCAGGGATAGGGTTAGCTATGTAGCCCGGGTAAGGCGTTATCCGCCACCCGGGGGTTTCACTGTATGCGGGAAAGTAGCCCGGGTAAGGCGTCAGCCGCAACCCGGGGGGTTACCCGGTACGGATGCGCGTTGCTATTGCAGATGACCGTGGTTTAGCGCGGTGAGCGGCTCATTAACATCGAAAATTTTGCAGATAACCTCGTTTACGCCGAGAGATTTCAGGCGCGCGGTGTGCTTGTTGAGATAAGCGAGCGCGGTTTCTTCATTCGCAAAAAGATAGATCCCGCCCGCCTCCTGATTTTTTTCGCTTTCCGTCCAGACCTTCCAGATAAACCCCGGCTCCTGATTGATGGACTCGGCCAGCTCCACGAGCTGACGGGACATCTCGCTGCCGAAGGGACCGTTAAAGGCAAAGTGCAGCTGCAGTAGTTTTTTCGACATACTTCCTCCATGGATGATGTTTGCGCGGTAATAGACCATTTTAATGACATGACGATGAAAAGATAACCACAGTTTTTTTAACGGCACAAAATGGTAAGTCACTGATTTTTAACCGCACGAAACATTAAAAACTCAACAACACGCCATACTCGATCGCAGTTAATATTCAACTGGCAAATATAAGGTTGCTTATTAATCAAGGAAAAAGTATGGCACATAAAATAAAAGCGCTGGCGATAACGATCGGCGCAGCCCTGGCGTTAACCTCTTTTGCATCCCAGGCGGAAATTACGCTTTTAAAACAAGATCCGCAGGCGGGCGATCCGTTAAGCCGGCTTAATTTCACCGTCGGCGGGAGTATCCGTCCCCAGTTCAACATGATGTCCGGCGACGGAGACAAAGGCTCTTATAAACGTAACGGTTTCGATGGCGGTACCCGTTTCCGCTTCGCCGCCGACTACTATCTGTTCGATGATATTAGCTGGATCAGCTACTACGAGCTGGGCGTCAATATTCCGGCGCTTTTCGACTGGGATAACCACTACGCCGAAGGCGCGAATAACACCAGCCGCCGTATGCTCTATACCGGCCTGAAAAGCGATACCTGGGGGACGTTAACCTACGGTCAGCAGAACAGCGTTTATTACGACGTGGTTGGGGTAAAAACCGATATCTGGGATTACGACATGATAGGCCAGGCGCCGGGTAACGGCATCAACGGCGACTACGATGGCTCCTATCGCTCACGCAATATGCTGAAATATAAGAAAACCGTTGGCGATGTCGATCTTTACGCCTCTTATCTGTTTGAGGACAGCGAATATCTGCCGGGCAACGGCCTGCGCTACAAGCGTAAAGGCGGCGGCTCCATCGGCGCCGATTACCACATCATGAAGGATTTGACCTGGGGCGCAGCGTGGAACTATACCCGCGCCGATATGCGTAACCCCTCCAGTTCAGACAGCAAATCATACGATCAGAATATCGTCGGTACCGCGCTAAGCTGGACGCCGGATAACTGGACCTTCTCCTTCGGCGGCGGCTGGTATCAGAACTTCCTGACCACCAAAAAAACCGATGTTCATAACTACTTCGCGGGCGATGCCTGGGGTATTGAGTACTTTGCCGGTTATAAATTCCCGATTGGTCAGTATGCGGTGAAATCCATTCAGCCGTACTTTATGGGCGACCGCCTGCAGTACGTGAACGGCCGCAACTATCAGCGGATTGATAACGGCGTCGGCGTGAGCTTCCAGCTGGATTATGGTTTCCGCGTTGACTATGAACACGTCTTCACGTCGAGCACCGACAACCTGGGCGATATGAACCTGGTGCGTCTGCGCTACGACTTCTAAGCGCTGACACTTCCCCGGTGACGCTGCGCTTAGCGGGGCTACAGGTTCACCGCCGTCTGCGGACCCGTAGCCCGGCTAAGGCATTTACGCCGCAAGCCGGGACAAGAGAGGATGTGATTACTCCGCCAGCCAGGCGGCGACGTCCTGCCAGCTGCCGCGAAAAATAATCTTCTCCGCTTTTTTGCCGAGCTGGTAGCGGTACATCGGATCGTAATACTCGTTCAGCAGGGGAACCAGCCAGCTGAAGTGGGCTTCGGTGCTGGCGGTTCGCTGCTGCTCAAGCAGGGCTTCATCAAGCCGGGCGGTGAGCTGGGCAAAACGCTGTAACCCGAGGCGGCGGCGGATTGCGAACAGACCATGATGCAGATATTCGCTATACGCCTGCCAGCCTTGGTCTTCGCCGTAGGCCGCCAGGAAATCATGATGCATGCGCGCAAAATACTCTTCCCGCAGCCGTTCAAGACGGACAGCGAACGGATCTTCCACCACCGCCAGCGGCGACTGCGCCATGCGAAGGCGCATGCACTCCGGCAGGTGATTGGCGCCAATCATATGCCCTTCATCCTCCAGCACCCAGCGCGTCTGCTGCCCTGACTTTTTGAGCATTGCCACGGCCAGGTGATTTTCAAAGGTTGCCTGCTGATGCTGCTCCTGCAGGGTTCGGCCAAATGAAGAGCCGCGGTGATGGGCGAGCCCTTCGAGATCGATACCGTCCGGTTGAGCGCCGACCAGCTGGGTTTTACCGTTACCGGTACAGCCGCCGATCAGCACGATAGGGCGCTGCACCAGCTCTTCGGTAAGCTGTATCGCCGCCTGGCGCAGCGCTTTGTAGCCGCCGACGATCAGCGGGTAATCCACGCCCGCTTCCTTCAGCCACTGCTGGACGATATGTGAACGCTGGCCGCCGCGAGCGCAGCACAGGTAGCCCTCGGGATAGCGCGCGCAGGCCTCTTTCCAGGCGGCGAGGCGGCGGGCGCGAATCTCGCCGTTGACCAGCTGATGGCCCAGCGCGAGGGCGGCGTCCGGCCCCTGACGCTTATAGCAGGTGCCGACGGCGGCGCGCTCGTCATCGTTCATCAGCGGCAGGTTGATCGCCGCGGGCATGGCGCTTTGCCTGAATTCAACCGGGGCGCGTACGTCAATCAGCGGCGTATCGCTGGCGAGAATCTGCCGAATATTCTGTGGTACTAATTCCATCATTTAAACCGTTAAGCCATTCAGACGCGTCGCTCGACGCGATAATTCCTCTATTGTACGCGGTGAGCGCCCTGCTGAATTGATTTTTCACGGTGTATCGCTGAATAGCGTCAGGAATGGCTGGATTTAAGCATCCGTGGGGCTGGCAAGTTGGGTAGCCCGGCTAAGGCGCAGCGCGCCGCAAGCCGGGATAAAGGAGAGAGGATTACGCCAGCTGCGCCTGCGCCCAGAAGATACCGCTGGCATATTCCGGCGGCAGCAGCGGCTTCAGCGCTTCCAGCGTCGCGCTCAGGCGGTCGGTATCGCTGTCGGTCAGGTTCAGGTGGCCGACTTTACGACCCGGACGTACCTCTTTGTCGTACCAGTGCAGATGCACCAGCGGCAGCTTCAGCCAGTCATAGTTCAGATCGGTACCGATCAGGTTGATCATCACCGACGGGCTGTTCACCACCGGCGGCGGCAGCGGCAGATCGGTAATCGCCCGCAGATGCAGCTCGAACTGGCTAATGGAGGCGCCGTTTTGCGTCCAGTGGCCGCTGTTGTGCACGCGAGGTGCCAGTTCGTTAATCAGCAGGCCATCAGCGGTGACGAAACACTCCATCGCCATCACGCCAACGTAGCCCAGCTCATGCATGATCGCCGACAGCATCTGCTCCGCCTGCGCCTGCTGGCGGGCGTTGGCCTGCGGAAAAGCGACGCTGGCGCGTAAAATACCGTCCTGATGCAGGTTGCGGGTCAGTGGATAGAAGACCGTGCTGCCGTCCCGGGCGCGAGCGCCGACCAGCGACACCTCGCCGGAGAAGTTAATCCCCTGCTCAACGATACACTCGCCGTAGTTATCCTCCGGCAGCTGCGCGGTTTCATTTTCCCGCAAACGCCACTGGCCGCGGCCATCGTAGCCGCCGACGCGGCGCTTAACGATAGCCAGCTCCCCGAGGCGGGCGAATACCGCAGGCCATTCGCTTTTATCCGCCAGAAGCTGCCACGGCGCGGTGGCGAGCGCTAGCTTATCGAACAGCTGCTTTTGCGTCAGGCGGTCGGCGATTATCGGGAAAACGTCGCGGTTAACGAAGGCGGAATGACGCGCCAGCTCGCGGGTCAGCGCTGTTTCCGGCCAGCGTTCAATCTCTGCGGTAATCACGCTTTGCTGTACCGGCACCGCTTCCGGGTCGGCTTCCAGACCGACCGGCCAGACCGCAATACCCAGCGGCTCGCCGGCCTGGCGCAGCATCCGGCCTAGCTGACCGTTGCCGAGAACGCAAACCTGCTTCATGCCGCACCCCGCGGATCCGGGTTATCCAGCACGTCATCGGTTTGCGCCTGACGCCAGGCGCTGAGGCGCTGGTGCAGTTCCGCATCGTGCTGGGCGAGGATCTGCGCCGCCAGCAGGGCGGCGTTGGCGGCCCCGGCTTTGCCGATGGCCAGCGTACCCACCGGGATGCCGCGCGGCATCTGGACGATGGAGTAGAGGCTGTCTACGCCGCTCAGTGCCGCGCTCTGAACCGGCACGCCTAACACCGGCACCAGCGTTTTCGCCGCAATCATGCCCGGCAGGTGCGCCGCGCCGCCGGCACCGGCAATAATCACCTGAAAACCGTTTTCTTCCGCGCCTTCGGCGAAGCTGAACAGTTTATCGGGCGTGCGGTGGGCGGAGACCACTTCGACATGGTACGGAACGTTCAGGGCATCAAGGATTTCTGCGGTAAACTGCATGGTAGCCCAGTCGCTTTTGGACCCCATCACGATGGCGATACGCGCCGAATTATTGCGGGAAGACATGCGTCTTAAAACTCCTGTGGGTGTGTTTCACACTGCTTTAGAGGCCACAGAGAATAGCATGAACTCCCGGCAAGGAAAACGGTTGCGTGCGCATGGCCAGCCGCCTTTGTGTTGTCGGTATTCGATGAAACGCTCCGGTTATGAGCGGGCAAAAAGTAAAACCAGCCCCCGTCCCCGGGTCAGCATAAGAATGCCCATCACCAGCAGGTAGATTTGCACAACGCGCTCATCGTGCGGCCCGGATAAATCGCGGAAAATAAAGAATCAGCCCTTGCCGGGGGCTAGAAAGGAAAATGAATCAGCTCAACGTCTTCTGGCGTCACTTTGACCATAGAGCCCTGGCTATGCCAGGCGCCGAGCACCACGCGGTACGCGGTCTGGCCGTTGGCTTCTAGCGGGTGGACGGCGGGGCGGTGCGTATGCCCGTGAATCAGCCACTGAACGCGATGTTTCTCCATGACGTCAACGACCGCCTGGGGATTCACATCCATAATTTCCATCGACTTGCTGCTGTTGGCCGCTTTGCTGTCGGCGCGCATTCTGGCGGCGATACGGCGGCGGATAAACAGCGGCAGGGCCAGAAACAGGCGCTGGATCCAGGGATTGTGAACTTTCGCGCGAAACGCCAGATAGCCTGCATCGTCGGTGCAGAGGGTGTCGCCGTGCATAATCAGCACCTTGCGCCCGTAGAGGTCGAGAAGCTTCTCTTCCGGCAGCAGGGTCATCGCGCTTTCGCGGGCAAAGCGCTTGCCGACGAGAAAGTCGCGGTTGCCGTGAAGGAAGTAGCAGGGGACGCCGGAATCGGCCAGCGCTTTGAGCGCTGAGGCGATTTGCCGATGCAGCGGGTTAGGATCGTCATCGCCGATCCAGGCTTCAAAGAGATCGCCGAGGATATACAGGGCGTCCGCCCTGCGGGCTTCCCCCTGTAAAAAGCGCAGAAAACCGGCGGTAATCGCCGGTTCTTCCGTTTGCAGATGCAAATCCGCAATAAAAAGTGTCGCCACGAATTATTCGCTAACGGTGACGCTTTTGATCACAACATCTTCTTTCGGCACATCCTGATGCATGCCGCTGCGGCCGGTGGCGACCGCTTTGATTTTGTCGACCACGTCCATCCCTTCAACGACTTCTGCGAATACGCAGTAGCCCCAACCCTGCAGGCTTTCGCCGGAGAAGTTCAGGAAGTCGTTATCGGCGACGTTGATGAAGAACTGCGCGGTGGCGGAGTGGGGCGCCTGAGTACGGGCCATCGCCAGCGTACCGCGGGTGTTTTTCAGACCGTTGTTCGCTTCGTTCTGAATAGGAGATTTGGTGGTTTTCTGATTCATGCCCGGCTCAAAACCGCCGCCCTGAATCATAAAGCCGTTGATTACACGGTGGAAAATAGTGTTGTCGTAGAAACCTTCACGACAGTAGTCCAGGAAGTTTTTAACTGTTTCCGGCGCTTTGTCGTCAAACGTCTTGATTACGATATCGCCATGATTGGTGTGGAAAGTAACCATTTTTGCATCCTGTTCCGATGATTGTGGTGCCTGCACCCGGAGTCGGGTGAGATATAGGGGGCTGTTATAGCATAACCGCGGGGTTGGATCACCTTGCAATGTGTGCTGCTTCGGGGTTGAATTAAGGTTAGAATACGCGACTTATATCCACACACGTCTACACGGAATCTTCGATGTTAAAAATTTTTAATACACTGACGCGCCAAAAAGAAGAATTTAAACCTATCCATGCCGGGGAAGTTGGCATGTACGTGTGTGGTATTACCGTTTATGACCTCTGTCACATCGGCCATGGCCGTACCTTCGTCTCATTCGATGTGGTCGCGCGCTACCTGCGTTTCCTGGGCTATAAGCTAAAGTACGTGCGCAATATCACCGATATCGACGACAAAATCATTAAGCGTGCTAATGAAAACGGCGAAAGCTTTGTTGCGCTGGTGGATCGCATGATTGCCGAGATGCACAAAGACTTCGACGCGCTGAATATCCTGCGCCCGGATATGGAGCCGCGGGCCACCCACCATATCGCGGAAATCATTGAGATTACCGAGCAGCTGATCGCCAAAGGCCACGCGTATGTCGCCGACAACGGCGACGTGATGTTCGATGTGCCGACCGACCCGAACTACGGTCAGCTGTCGCGTCAGGATCTCGATCAGCTGCAGGCCGGCGCGCGGGTTGATGTCGTTGACGTCAAGCATAACCCGATGGACTTTGTGCTGTGGAAGATGTCGAAAGAGGGCGAGCCAAGCTGGCCGTCGCCGTGGGGCGCGGGCCGTCCAGGCTGGCACATTGAGTGTTCAGCGATGAACTGCAAACAGCTGGGCAACCATTTTGATATTCACGGCGGCGGTTCGGATCTGATGTTCCCGCACCATGAAAACGAAATCGCCCAGTCCACCTGCGCCCACGACGGCGAGTACGTCAATTACTGGATGCACTCCGGGATGGTGATGGTTGACCGCGAGAAGATGTCAAAATCGCTGGGCAACTTCTTTACCGTGCGCGACGTGCTGAAGTTCTACGACGCGGAAACCATTCGCTACTTCCTGATGTCCGGCCACTATCGCAGCCAGCTGAACTACAGCGAAGAGAACTTAAAGCAGGCGCGTTCCGCGCTGGAGCGTCTGTATACCGCGCTGCGCGGAACCGACAAAACCGCAGAGCCGGCCGGCGGCGAGGCGTTTGAGGCGCGCTTTATCGAAGCGATGGACGACGATTTTAATACTCCGGAAGCCTATTCCGTGCTGTTCGATATGGCGCGTGAGGTTAACCGCCTGAAAACCGAAGATGCCGCCGCGGCCAACGCGATGGCGGCGCATATGCGCAAGCTCTCTTCGGTGCTGGGGCTGCTGGAACAGGAGCCGGATGCCTTCCTGCAGAGCGGCGCGCAGGCGGACGACGGGGAAGTGGCGGAAATTGAGTCGTTGATCCAGCAGCGTCTGGACGCGCGTAAAGCGAAAGACTGGGCGGCGGCGGATGCCGCGCGTGACCGTCTCAACGAGATGGGCATCGTGCTGGAAGATGGCCCGCAGGGCACCACCTGGCGCCGTAAGTAGTCTCATTCTCTCTTTTTAGCCGGGGCCATCCCCGGCATTTTTTTGCCCCGACTCAGGCTAAGAAACGAAGCGCGGTCCTGATTTCGCCTTCGTACGTTCCCGGCCAGCGGCTGCAGCGTTCGTCGGGGAGAAGAGGTATCAGGCGGAAGTGCAGGTTGCCGGAGGCAGCCAGGGGAGCGGCTGTGCTACACAGGACGTGATATCGGAAGATGGCGGCGCTGACTGAAGTGCAGAAAAACGAGAGATCATCTGTCGGGGTGGGGGGACAGGCGCCGGTTGCGGCGCCTGAACGTTTTACTCGGTAACGGTAACGCTCTGACCTTCAAAGCTCACCGTTTGACCGGCGACGATTTTGCAGCGCTTGCGGGTTTCCACCACGCCGTCAACGTTGACCAGGCCGTCGGCAATAGCGATTTTCGCCTGCGCGCCGCTTTCGCTCCAGCCTTCCAGCTTCAGCAGGTCGCACAGTTCAACGTGCGGGTGTTTGCCTAAAGAAAAATTCGCCATCTCAGGCCTCCTGAATGTCGTGATACTCTTCGCACGCCTGCAGCGTGTTCTGAATGAGGGTGGCTACGGTCATCGGGCCGACGCCGCCGGGAACCGGCGTGATGTACGACGCGCGCGCGGCGGCATCTTCATAGACCACATCGCCAACCACTTTGCCGCTTTCCAGGCGGTTAATCCCGACATCGATCACGATCGCGCCTTCTTTAATCCATTCGCCCGGAATAAAGCCCGGTTTACCGACAGCCACGATCAGCAGGTCGGCATTTTCGACGTGATGACGCAGGTTTTTGGTAAAACGGTGGGTGACGGTGGTGGTGCAGCCTGCCAGCAGCAGCTCCATGCTCATCGGGCGTCCGACAATATTGGAGGCGCCAATGACCACCGCGTTCAGGCCGTAGGTATCAATGTTGTAACGCTCAAGCAGCGTGACGATCCCACGCGGCGTGCACGGACGCAGACGCGGCGCGCGCTGGCACAGACGGCCCACGTTATACGGGTGGAAACCGTCAACGTCTTTGTCCGGCGAAATGCGCTCCAGCACTTTGACATTATCAATGCCGGCGGGCAGCGGCAGCTGGACCAGAATGCCGTCGATGGCGCTATCCGCATTCAGGGTGTCGATGAGTTCCAGCAGCTCCGCTTCGCTGGTGGTTTCCGGGAGATCGTACGAGCGGGAGACGAAGCCTACCTCTTCACACGCTTTGCGCTTGCTGCCGACATAAATCTGCGATGCCGGGTTGCTGCCGACCAGCACGACGGCTAACCCTGGAGCACGAAATCCGGCCGCAACGCGCGCCTTCACTTTTTCCGCAACCTCAGAGCGTACCTGCTGCGCAATCGTTTTACCGTCAATAATTTTTGCTGCCATCAGAGAGAGGATTCCATCTGTATCTTTACGAAAGGGGGATGGCGATATTTTGTCAGAAGCCAGCCCCGCTGTCAGTCTTCGTTTAAGATTTTATCTTTCTTAGGCGTTGCAGAGGCTGAAAAACGGGCCTGACCGCGCTGCGAATGGCGCAAAAAGGAGCCCGGGAGCCGAAGAAAGGTTAACGTGCAGAAACATAAGGTTGGATAAACTTTATACTGCTTTTGCGGCATAAGCCGCCAGCCTGCACAGGCAAGCGCAGTTTCGCGGCAAAATACATTGACTCATCAGGCGTGGACCGTATAATTCCGGCGATTGCACATCATGAAGCTCGCTTCTCAATGCGCCCTTAGCTCAGCTGGATAGAGCAACGGCCTTCTAAGCCGTAGGTCACAGGTTCGAACCCTGTAGGGCGTACCATTTTTTTGTTAAGAATCCTCTGCCAAATCCTCTTCCCTTACCTTTTACTCCCTGGAATGAGTCTTTTTCTATGACTGGCTTTATCGAAGCCTACGCAGGTGTAAACGAATCAGGGCGGCGCAGAAGACTTTTACGGGCTTATTTCATTCAGGCGAATAGGGGCGCCCTCAATCCACCAATAAAAGGAACGGCAGAGCCAAATGAGAGATAATACCAACTCATTAATGGTGGCGAATTGCATCGGTTGGTTACAGCAGTAGGTCTTTCGTTGATTGAGGGATGCGTAGTAATATAGGCAGATACAGTCTAAAATATTTGAGTTAGTATATTCGCCATTGAATCAAATAATATGCCGGGTCGGATGAAATATATGAAACTATGAGGATGCTATAGCATTCAATCATGGAACATGCCGCTAAGGACAGTATATGAATATAACTGAAGATAATCTCAATGAAACAATTGATTTGCTGAATGATTTAATTTGCGATGAAAATTTGTTAACACGCACGGAACGCCTTGATTTGGTCCGGGCTGTTGCCGCCATCGGGGCGATGAAAGCACGTGTTGCTATACTGTCTTCACAAAAATCTTCGTCGGTAAAAAAGAGTGGAGAAAAGAAAGAAAAGGTTATCGATCCACGGTTTCCAAACGCTGGCATACCCTGGAATGATAATGATGAGTCCATGCTACGGGAAGTATTAGAGCCTATTCCGGAGGAGGAGATAGGAGAGCATCTCTTCTGGCTGGCTGAAAAGCTTGGGCGCACTCCTTATAGCGTAGCTTGTAAGATAGCTCAGATAAAAAAATTACCTGCAGATTGGAAAGATAGCTTCCGTAAAATTTCCTATCGGATTCGCGATTCGAAAATGACGATTAGCGAATATATTCAAGCTAAAGGCCATGAATAGGCGCGGAATAAGATTCGAGCCCACATGGCTTTGAGGCACTTTTTAGTACAGGATCTGCGTGCAAGCTGCAGGCAGATCGACTGTATAACGATTTCTTGTGACGTTACCAAAAAATATTTTCAGAGATATTCGGCACTATTGAGAAAGATCAATATGCTGTTTCTTGCTGCCGCGTAATTTGAGTTGTCCTCTCTCACAAGAGCAATCATTATGGCCGTTAAACGACCCGTTACCGCCGTGTTAGTGTTGCTGTGCACTTTTATCGTCGGCGCTGCTGCTGCTAAAACACCGCAATTAACTGATGATCAAGTTAAGCAGCAAATTATTGAGGCTTCTATCGCTTCTTACCCCGGCGTTTGCGCTTGTCCGTTTAATCGGGCGAGAAACGGCAGTGCCTGCGGCAGGCGCAGTGCCTGGAGTAAAGCAGGAGGCTATGCGCCAGTTTGTTATAAGAAAGAAGTCACTCAAGAGATGATTAAACGCTGGCGTCAATCTCAACAAATATAAATATTTATCTCCGCTGGAAACTCAACGATAGTTTGCGCTGGAACCTGGTTTCAGAGAGTCCAGCAACACGCAGACTCTCTGGAAAAAGGGCAGAGGCACGCTCGTTTTCCTGGCCTCAGGCGCCGGTTTCATTTTTTATTCGCCTGTTAATGTATTCCACGGCCTGAGAGACATCCATAATCCCATTTATCGCGTTCGTCACGCCCTGGCCGATAATAATTTCTGCCTGGCGCAGGTTGAAGGGCTTACCCTGCGTACCCTGCGACTCTCTTATCCCGACCATGCCCTTTTCATTCAATAAATTAAACCATGGATAGAGGTTCAGGACGTTCTGATCGTGACAAACCCCTGACCAGGCGCAGTTTCCTCCGAGCAGAACCAGATGACGCGCAATTTCATCGGAATAAAGCCAGTTGAAGAACTGCTCAACCTGCTTTTTCTTTTTGCTGTAGCGGGACATCCCAATGGATCCCCCTCCCAACTGTGGAAGCTGTCCCGGGACTGAAGCATAGCCGATAGTGGGGGCGATAGGGCTATGCGCGACGTCGTTGAACAAATTGAGATACATGATCAACATGGCGAGGTTGCCGCGCTCAAACTGCTTAACGGCGTCACTCCACCATTCTCCTGAGAGATTCACGGCGACGGAGAGCTGTTGCAGGTATTGTTCAAGCGCCGTAGCGGCAAGCGAAGTCTCCAGTTGAACTGGTTCGCCTTCGCGAACCAGACGTCCGCCGAGCGCGTAGTAACGCAGCAGATATTCCGTGGCGATAAGCCCTGAGCTGCCTAAGGTCACCGCCGTGCCCATCGGGCGCAGCCTGTTATCCGGCTGATGCTGGCGACTGAAGAAAGCCGCTAACTCATCAAATTGCGCAAAGTTTTCGGGTAGGGTTAACTCTTTGCCTGTCGTTTCGTAGAACATCCGTTTTATCGTCGCATCTTCAAAGAGATCGCGTCGGTAAAACAGGAGCTGCATACTGGCATCAAAGGGGATGGCCCACGCGGTGCCATTCACCATGCTGAAGTGCTGTTGAATCTGGTCAGAAAAATGAGTCAGCAGCTGCGGCAGCGCAGGGGAAATCGACTCCAGCGGCAATAACGCTTTTTCTGCAAACCAGGGAAAACAGGCCATATCGATGCGCAGGAGATCGTAATAGGGATGCAGATGAAGATGGGAAAGAATTTCAAACACTTCATCATAAGGATAAACCGCAAGATTTACCTTGATACCGGTCTGACGATAAAAGTGAGGTAACAGTTTTTTCAGCGCATCGGTTGAGGGGCTGGGCAAAATTAACATATTCAGCGTCGCCTCAGTCTCAGGCGGCTGGACGGATTGGCCATCTAATGAAAATCCGCTATTTGTCAGAATTCGCTGCGTTACCTGTTTTTTAGGCTGGCGAATATGGGAAGCGATGGCGGTACCCAGGCGACCATAGTCCATCTGGTAGTTTGTGACGCCGTCGAAGGCTGCCGGAAGATTATCACTCAACTGCAGTATCTGCGGACAGGAGTGCGCGCTACCAAACCAGGCTGCCTGCGTCACGGCTCGCGTTTTATCACTATCCTGAGTGATGAAAATATCGGGGGGAACGCCGCGGAAAAAATCAAACGCTACGGTGTTAGACTCGCCCGCCTGCGAGGATAAAACGGTGAGCTTAGTCTGCGGACTTACTGTCCGGCAGGTCTCCTGTATCGCCTGAATAAAACATGCGCTATGAGCATATTCAAGTGGTTCGCAGAAGATACCGATATGGCCCGGCCGCTGCGCGAGCGCTCTTCTCGCAAGGTGTTCACCCGCAGTGACGTAATCGAGGCTGAAATAGTTGTCAGCTCCGGCAGGTTGCCGGTACGCAAAAAGGATCTGTTCCGCGGGCAGCTTAAGCATTTCATAATAAGGTTGGCTATTGCTCAGGCAGCTGACGGTAACAATGGTCTGGTAAGATTTTGCCGCCAGCGTTTGCAGAATCTCCAGCTCCAGGCTGGGCAGATCGTTGGTCAGGTAAAGATCCAGCGGTTCGCTTAATGATGGCTGACAGACCTGATGTAAGCCCCGGTAAAGCTGGTAATACTGCTCCGCATTAATGTCTGGCAGCAGTAGCGCCACTCCCTGGCTTTTACTGGCTCTTAACGATTGCGCCTGCGCATTTAACTGATAGCCCACTTCCTTAGCCGCTCGTTGAACCGCTTCAATCTTCTCAACGCTGACATTACCTCTGCCATTAAGTACGTTCGAGACGGTGCCGTGTGACACACCGGCTAGCTTTGCTATGTCTTTGATTGTCGGCATATTTTAATCCTTACCCTCATGCGTTGATGCTAGCACGGCCTACCTCTGAAAACTATCGTTGCCGGTGTTATTTGAACGTTACAAAATAAATTTGTGTGATTTATAGACATTAAAAATATTAATCTTTTCCGGCTTGAGATGAGTAACCATGTAGTAAAAATTACAATTTGTTGAAATTTAAGATAAATACAATAAGTTTTTGAAGGTGATCACTTCTGGGATAAAAGATCATTGTTCCTGTTAAACGGCAGAACCATAATTGACACGTTCCAATTACTTTTGATTACATTTCTGATGATAAAAACAGCAACCTGTTAGTGATAAGAGGAAATCATGAAGATCCATTTTCTGGGAACGGCAGCGTCTGAAGGGATACCTAACCCGTTTTGCCGCTGCGAGCACTGTCAGCAAGCCCGTATACGTAAGGGAAAAGACATTCGTACACACTCTTCCGCGATTATTGATGATGAACTGTTGATTGACGTCGCACCGGAATTTAGCCAGCAGCTGCTGCGCGACGGCATGGACGCAACTGAAATCAGGTCGCTTCTGTTTACCCATACTCATCCCGATCATTTCAACGTCGGCGATCTTTTCAGCCGAATGGAGGGTTACGGATTTGAGATTACCCATCCGCTGAATATCTTTGGGAACGATCGTGCGATTAACGGTGCGGCAGAGGTTTTGCCGGGCTATAGCGCAGAGCGCTTTGCCTTTCATTGCCTGGTGCCCTTCGTCACCGTAGAAACCCGTGGTTATCGGATAACTCCGCTGCTGGCTAACCATGCTAAATGGGAGCTTTGTTATACCTGGTTTATCGAAAAAGAGGGCCAGTCAATATTTTACGGTCATGACTCTGGCTGGTTTCCTGAGCTCACCTGGCAGTGGCTGGAAGGGAAAAAAATCGATCTGGCCGTTCTGGAGTGTACCTACGGCTTTAATGGAGAAAATCGTACCAATAACCATATGAGTCTGGAAACGGTGTTCGCTGCCAGAGACAGACTGGCGGAACTGGGCTGCCTGAAGAAAACAAGTCAGCTTGTCGTCTCGCATATTTCACACAGCGGCGGTCTTCTGCACGATGAGCTAGTAGCAGCATGCGATAAAGAGAACATTCTTGTTGCCTGGGACGGGCTTAACCTGAGCATTAACCAATAAAGGATATGCAATATGGACCTTAATAAAACACCACGCCTGTTAATTATGATGTTCATACAGTACTTTATGCAGGGTGCCTGGAATATGACCATGGGGCTGGTATTAAGTACCTATGGAATGGCGACCATAATCGGCTCATCCTATGCCTTGCTCGGATTAGCGACAATTATTTCACCGTTATTTATTGGTATGGTGGCCGATCGCTTCTTTGCATCACAAAAGGTCATGGCGATCCTGCACTTAATCAATGCTGGCGTTCTGCTGTTTGTTCCGCAATTTATTGAAGCACAAAATACCGGCATGACGCTGACCATGATTTTCCTCGTTGGTCTGCTGTTTTATCCGACAACTGCGCTGGCTAACAGTATCAGTTTTAGCCATATCAATGGGGTTAAATATTTCCCATTCATCCGCGTTTTTGGCACCTTCGGCTTTATGGCAATCGGCTTTATCATTGGTGAAATGGGATATTCCGGCAACACGGTTACCTGGTATATTGCGGCAGCTTCCGGCGTCGTCCTGGGCTTATATTGCTTCACATTGCCGAATACGCCGCCAAAAGCAAAAGGAAACGCTTTTGCGCTGCGCGATCTGTTATGTCTCGATGCTCTGGCACTCTTCAAAGATCGTAGCTTCAGCGTGCTGATGCTGAGTATCTTTGTCTTAATGATCCCCAAAACCGCATATTCCGCCTATATTCCGGTCTTTTTGAAAGCGCTGGGGTTCGATAATGCCGCATCAATGATGCAGATCGGGATTGCCTGCGAAGTGATTTTCATGTTCCTGCTGTCGTTCTTCTTACTAAAAGCCGGCTTTAAAATCACGCTGATGCTGGGGGCCGTTTGCTGGATCATCCGCACGCTATTGTTTGCTCATGCCTCGCTGGATGCCAACATGATGTTTGTGCTGATTGGCCTGATGTTACAGGGATTCTGCTGGGACTTTTTCTTTACCGTCGGCGATATTTATGTCGACCGCAAAGCCGCGCCAGAGATCAAAGCGCAGGCGCAAAGCTTGAGGTTTATCGTCTCCAACGGCGTCGGGCTGCTGTTTGCTTCTACCGTTTGCGGGCAGATTTTTAACAATACCGTGACAGAGCAAGGGCCGGAAGCATTACCGCAATGGGAAACATTCTGGTTAGTTTCAGCCGGTGTGGCCGCGGTAGTGAGCGTCTTCTTCCTGATTTTCTTCCGCGACGATCTGTCAAAACGCAAAACGGATCTCGCATTTAAGAAAGCGAATTCCTGATTGATAACGGATCTTTCATTAAGGTAATAATATGAATAATCTGGCCGCCACGATCGTCGATCACGGATGGTTTCCGTTATTGACCATCGTCAAAATCAGCATTGCGTTTATTCTGGGAGGCATCATTGGCCTGGAAAGAGAATCGAAAGGGAAACCTGTCGGATTCAAAACCTGCGTCATTTTGTCTGTCGCCAGCTGTGTGTTAACCATCGTTTCAATACAGTCGGCGGAATACTATGCTGAAATTTCGATGAACATTCGTAGCGATCCGATGCGCCTGGCGGCCCAGATTATCAGCGGCGTCGGTTTTCTGGGGGCGGGAGTGATTCTGCATCGACACGACGATGCTATTTCAGGCCTGACGACGGCGGCCATTGTCTGGGCATCTGCCGGGGTTGGAATTACCTGCGGCGCCGGTTTTTATTTTCATGCTTTTTTCGCCACGGGTTTGTTCTTATTGGCGATAAAATTAAGCCCGTTCATTATATTCCTGCAAACTAAAAATCAGTTCCCCGGAAAAGTGAAAGTACGGGTGGTTCTTGATGAACGAGGGGCCCTTGAAAAGCTGATAAGCCGTATTCATCAGCAAAAAAATATTATTGAGAATATTACGATTAGAGATCTTAAAAAGGGAAAGATTGAGGTTAATTTGAAAATGGTTATTCGCCAGAAAATGACCTTACCTGACTTATACCACGATCTGTCTCATGTTGATCATGTCTGCGCGCTCGCTCTTGAACACTAAGCTGGCGAGCACATTTGGGATGTAATGGAATTATATCGTCCGGGGAACGCTGAATACGCCGGTTATGACCTGCGTCTTTACTTTGGACCACTGAGCGACAGATATCTGTCGAGGCCAGAAGCGCTGATAAAACCCGGCGCCTTACGCCGCCGGGAACGCCATTACTTCATTGCCCCCTCAAGGATAAGTTTGTCCTTTTCTCCGCGGGTGATGCTCTGCTGATGCAGGCTGTCAGCGAGCGTCACGTCATTGACGGCGAAAAAAGCCCAGGCCTGCGGCGTATTGGCGAACGTCACCTCATCAAACTGACTGTCGTGCAGGAAGGAGATACTGGTCGCTTTGGTGTTACGGAAGCTGACGTTGGAAAAACGCAGATTCTGGTGATAGGCATCGCGAGAATAGGTCAGCCCAAATGACTCCGCCATTTCGGCTACCGTCATGCCGTCAATCAGGATGCTGTGCTTAGCCGAAGTACCATCGACGGTGACGTCCTGCACCTGAACGTCGCGGAACTGAGCGGGCTCGTCGGCAGGGGTCGTATCATTCACGTCGGCGCTGTATTTGATAGTAAAAACGAACGGCTCTTTGGCGATATCTTTCATCGCATTATGACGGAACAACACATTCCGCACCCCACCGCCATAGTAGGGGCGGCTTTTCATGCGCAGGCCGACATCGGTCATATACATGACGTTATCCTCGGCGCGGACGTTTTCGATCCACGCGCCGGTGTGGCTACCGGTCACCACGGCGCCGTGGCCTTTGCGGAAATAGTTATTAAAGATCCACGCCCCGCTTTGCGGCTGTTGATGAAAAGTTTCCGCGCCTTTACCAAACCCGGCGGCGAAATTGACGCAATCATCTCCGGTATCGAAGAAGTTGTTGAAGACCAGCGCATTCTGGCTATTGCCGAACTCGACGCCGTCGGCGTTATTGCCGTCAAAGGTCTGGTGGACCAGGCCATTCAGGGTGATATTTTTTGACTCCAGCGCCATTACCCCGTGGAACGCGGGGTTGCGGATTGTCAGCCCGGCAAGATAGAGGTTCTGCACACCGCGCAGGGTCATCAGGATGGAGCGGCGATTTTTATAGGCGCTATTGCTTTCGATGCCTTCCGCAATAGCCGCTTCGGTCTGATGCTTTGCCAGAATGCCGTCCGCGCTGACTTTTGCCGCACTGCTGGCCCGGTATTGCGGCAGCGCGTTCCCCATTTCGTCGATGATGGTGGCCTCGCCGCCGCTTTTGACGCCCCGGGTCCAGCCGTTGCCGTCAATCGTGCCTTGACCGACGATGCGAATATTGCGAAACGTTCCGGCCGGAGACTCGCCCTTATCGTCCGCTTCCAGCACGTTAATTAATGACGGCGGGCGGCGGGGCTGCGGATGATCGCTGTAGGGATAGAGGTAATAGCCTTTTTCCAGCGGATACTGGGCCGGATCGTCCGAACCCAGCAGGGTGGCGCCAGCGGCAATCTCCAGGGTCATATCGCTGTGCAGAAACAGCGCGCCGGTTTTGAATTCGCCGTCGGAAATCAGCACCTTACAGCCCTGAGGATAGTGCGCGACGGTGCAGCTATCGATCGCCTGCTGCAGCGCCTGGGTATTCAGCGTGGTGCCGTCACCCTTCGCGCCAAAGGTTCTGGCTTCGATGATGTGCGGCGTTTTGCTGGTCCGCGCTTTAATCACCGCGCTATCCGGCGACTCTTTGCCATTGGCGTAGACCGCACGTACCGTAAATGCGTATTCCGTATCCGGCTCCAGGTGGGTGACCGTAAAGGTACGCAAGTCGATTGGCTGCTGCCAGCCGTCGCTGGCGACCCGCTGATAGAAGTTATCAATATAGGGTTTGGCCGGTGAAAAATGGTTTTGATTTTCGCGCGCCAGACCCAGCCGCTCGCCCTGACGGTAAATCGCGTAGTCCACCACCTGCTGCGTCTCTGATTCCGGCTTTTCCCAAACCAGCACCAGGCTATTTTCATCGGCAGAAAGCGCGGGAACGAAGACATTCTGCGGCGCGGAGGCGGGCGCATCCTGCTGATTGTCGCGTGGGGCGCCGCTGTCATTACAGCCGCCCGCGAGGCCAGCCAGCGCGATAGCCAGCGCCAGCATACTGCGTGAAGGTCCAAAGGTATTGCGCATAAATTTCCCTTAATGTCATATCGCTTGTAAAAAAAACAAAATGCATATTCATTTAAAATAAAATGACATTTTATATTTATGGCAAAAAATAAACGCGAGTCAGTTCAATCTTTCAGCAGGTGAAAAATAAAGCGTTGTTGGATAAGAAAAGGCGGCCAGGGCGTTAACCTCCGGCCCGCTTTCTCTTTACGGCGCGGAATATTGAATACGATAGCCGTGCGAGGTCGGTACGATATGCGCAAATCCCGACCCGCCAAGGTGCATACCGGCAATCAGCAGGTTTTCGCTGACGGCCTGGGCGAGGATCGCTTCCCGCGTCGCTCTGGCCTGCGCGGGATCGCAATCAAAAGCAACGGCGGCGGCGGGTCGGGCGGTCTGAACATGCGGAAAATGGACGATGTCGCCCCAAATCAGCAGGCTTTGCGCCGCGGCGTCGATGCGAAACCCGCTATGGCCCGGCGTGTGCCCGGGTAGCCATAGCGGGCGGATACCCGCGACGGCCTCGCGCTCATCCAGAAAACCGAGGCTGCGGGAATAGGCGTCCAGGGCGCGGCGGGCGAGCGTGAAGTTGCGCTGCCCCCGCGCATTGGCCCGGTTTAGCATGGCGTCGTCCTGCCAGTACTCGGCTTCCAGAGGGTGCAGATAAAGACGGGCGTGGCGATAGCGCGGCGCGCCGTTGGCATCCAGCAGGCCGCCGATATGATCCGGGTGAGCGTGGGTCAGCAGGACAGTATCCACGTCGTCTGGCGCACTCCCCGCCGCTCGCAGACTGGTTTCCAGCACGCCGCCTCCCGTACCCGCGTCGACCAGAATCGTCCTTCCCCGACCGCGAATAAGATAGCCACTAATGTCGATATTGCCGGGGTCAATGACGCCCGCGCTACGCTGAATGTCTGCGGCATCGTCGATATTAATACCGGATAGCAGCGCCAGGCCAGCGGCCATGCTGCCGTCGCTGAGGGGCGTCACCTGAAAATCGCCAATCTGGCGGGAGAGAAAAGCGGGTTTGTGCATATCAACCTCTTAGCGTGATGGGGGCGGTATTTCAGTCGGGCTTTGCATCTGACCGGCCATGGGCTCATACATCGAGACGTTTTCCCGTCCCGCCAGCAGCATGGCTTCCCGGCGCGGCAGAACGTACGCCACGCGCTGCGGCGGGTTGTTATCCAGCCCGGCGGCCGAAAGGTTTGTCGGCGGATATCCCAGTTCCGACTCAACGACGTCCAGCGGCTCGGGGCTCAGCAGCAAAACATCCCCCTCAGCGACGGCAGGAAAGACGCCGCCGTAGCGATACAGGTTTCGCCGCCAGTCGCGAATATGCGCCTGCCAGCGGGAAAAGCTGCCGCCGCCTTTCTGGCGATACGCTTCACTGGCGAGCGTATCGCCATGCTCGATGGTATGAATAGCAAGATAGACCGGGCAGCCGGAGGAGAGCGCCCTGAAGCGCTGCGAGGCGCGGAATCCGCTGACGGACACCAGCGCAGGCAGCTTGTCCTCGCTGTAAAACCTGTTCCAGCCGGCTTCGCTTTGCGGGTCGGCGTAGCTGCACTCAACGATATATAACATGGGCTGCCCTCTGCATGATGGAATGATGTTATTGACGTTTGATCATGCTACGTTGGGCACTAAGCGCTATAAAACGATATTATTTCACCACTCAATGACATTTCGTCATTGATAAACCTTCAGCAGAGGCGGCGTTCGTGCGAAAAAAACTCCCCAGCAGTACCTCGCTGCAGGCCTTTGAGGCTGCCGCCAGGCACGGTAACTTTGCCCGCGCGGCGGAAGAGCTGTCGCTTACCGAAGGCGCGATCAGCCGGCAAATCGCCCGCCTGGAATCGCTGTTAAACTGTAAGCTGTTTGAGCGGACGGGGAGTCGGGTGCGGCTGAACCCCAACGGCGCGCGCTATGCGCACCATGTCCGCGAGACGCTGGAGCGTCTTGAGCGAGATACGCAGTATCTGATGGGGGCTGCGGACGGCAGCCGAAGCCTGGAAATCGCCGCGCCGCCGACCTTTGCCAGCCGCTGGCTCATTCCCCGACTGGGGGATTTTCAGCGCCGGAATCCGGATATCACGCTGAATATCGCGGTCAGAACCGACCCGTTTATCCTCACCGGCAGCGGTTTTGACGCGGCGGTTCATTTCGAGCATCCCGCATGGGCAGGAATGCGCTTGCGGTTTCTGTTTGAAGAGAGACTGGTGCCGGTATGCCACGCCGGGCTACTTACGGGAGAAGATCTCGCCAGCCAGCTGAACGCGCTGCCGCGTATTCATCGACGGCAGAATCCTGACGCCTGGCAGCGCTATGCTGAAGAGTGCGGGATCGCGCTGGATAATCCGGCGCGGGGCGTGCGCTACGATCTGCATGAGATGGCGATAGCCGCCGCGCTGGCCGGGCAGGGCGTTGCGCTGGTACCGCACGTGTACGTTGAAAAAGCGCTCGAAAACGGGACGCTGGCTGCGCCCTGGCCGCAGGCCCGCAGCCTGAGCAAGCGCTTTTGCCTGGTGAGGCCGCTGGAAAACGGCGTCAACGAATCGGCGCTACAGGCGTTTGAACAGTGGTTATTGGCGCAATAAGGCCCGGTCGCGGGCCGTAGACGCGTTAAGCGCAGCCTCAGGCGTGGGATAAAAGCGGGAACATCAGCTTATTCTCTTTGAAGATATTTTCTTTTTGTCCGTAGATAAACAGAATATCTTCGCCTTCGATTTTTTCATACTCGCCGGTCCGATTCTCTTTGGGGGTAAAGCCGAGAATAGCCTGGTACGTATTTTCATCGGCGAGCTCGTTAATAATGGCCGACAGGGAGCGTCCGCTGTCGCAGAAAATATCAAAACAGATCAGCGCCGGACCGTTTTGCATCGCAATCGCGATGGCCTGGTTTTTGTCGGAATAATAGACGAAGTGCTTCATAAAGGCGGAGCAGTAGAACATCAATAAACCGAAGTTATCCTGTACCCGCAGCTGTGAAAACGGATTCGATTTTTGATAGTACCGCTGTAATCGCGCAACCTCTTCCGGCTGGTCCATATCGAGCTTGCGGAAGTCGCCCGCTGCCGGTACCACCGGCATAATATATTGATGTTCGGCGGTGCGCTCGAAGCCAAATTTCGGATAAAAATCAACGGTTGTCGGGTTAGCAAACAGGAAAAAGGCGTCGGCCTTATCCTGCCAGTCCGTCAGAATCTCCCTGACGAGCTGCCCGGCCAGGCCCTTATCACGATGATCGATATCGGTCATCACGGTGCCGATTTGAATATAGCGGCGGGGTTCGCCCTGCCAGATCAGATCGATAATATTGGCGGAGGCGTTAGCAATCACTTTATTGTTGCTCACCAGGGCGTAGGGAATATAGGCGTCGGTCCAGTACCCTTTGCGGTACCACTCTTTAAAGGAGAGATCGAAGGTTTTAATCGCCAGGTCAATGAAGCTATTTCTTAACACGTCATTGTGCACAATTTGCTTATCTAATTTGTAGTTCATCGTCGACATTCCTTACGCTGCGGGTGAGGCACTGTTTTCGGCCATCTGTTCGGCGGTCCGATCTCTGTCGGGCGAGCTAAAAATAGCATATCCCCACGGATGGGCGACGATTGTCGCGCCTAAGCTTTGCTCAGGTCACACATTCGGGGAAAATAGGGCTAAAAATGGCGCGCTTTCGTCGCCCCAGGGAACATCGCCCTCAGGCAAAAGACGCCTTTAGCAAATGAAAGTTTGCCAGTCATCAAAAACGAAGAGGAATATATTGCGTTCATGGTCATGACCCCTATCATTAATAGGTAGGGTAAATGTGGTATCATCGCGCCTTTCCCTTTTCGTCCTGGGGCTCTTTTTTATGCAACAACCTGTTGTTCGCGTTGGAGAATGGCTGGTTACTCCCTCTGTTAACCAAATTAGCCGCAAGGGGCGTCAGCTAACTCTCGAACCGCGCTTAATCGATCTTCTGGTTTTCTTTGCCCGTCATCCCGGCGAAGTACTCAGTCGGGATGAGCTCATCGATAATGTCTGGACCCGCAACGTTGTCACCAGTCACGTCGTCACGCAAAGCGTTTCCGAGCTACGTAAGTCGCTGAAAGATGGCGACGATGGCAGCCTTGAATATATCGCTACCGTACCCAAACGCGGCTATAAGCTGACGGTGCCGGTGATCTGGTGTACCGAAGAGGGGGAGGAGCCGACGCCGGTTATTCCCGCAGAAACGCCGACGGTCGGGTTTGAGGCGCCGTTGACCTCCCCGCAGCCCGATGCGTCTGCGCCAGACAGCACACCGGTGGCGAAGCCGGAAAAACGCAAGCGGCTGAGCACGTTTATCGTCTGGGGTCTGTTCCTGCTGGCCCTCGCGAGCTGCGTGGCGCTGGTGGCCCTGTCAACCCTGCAGTCGCGCCCGCCGGTCACGAAAACCCGGCTGCTGCTTAACCCGCGTGATGTCGATATTCACCTGCTCAGCGGCAACACCTGCAACAACTGGTCATCGCAGCACTCCTATGCCATCGGTCTGGGGAGCCTGATTACCACCTCGCTGAACACCTTCTCCACCTTTATGGTGCACGACAAAACCAACTACAACATCAATGAGCCGAGCAGTTCCGGTAAAACCCTGACCATTGAGTTCGTCAACCAGCGGCACTATCGCGCACAGCAGTGCTTCATGTCGGTGAAGGTGGTGGATAACGCCGACGGCTCGACCATGATGGATAAGCGTTACTTTGTCACCAGCGACAATCAGCTTTCGATTCAGAACGACCTGCTGAGCAGCCTCTCTGAGGCGCTGAAGCAGCCGTGGCCGGCGCGGATGCAGGAGATGTTAAAGCAGTATCAGCCGTCGCAAAGTATCGCGCTTACCCATTTCTATCAGGCGCATCAGCTATTAATGAACGGAGACGTTGATTCGCTGGGCAAAGCCAGTAGCCTGCTTGCCGACGTGAATAAGCAGTCGCCGGACTTTACCTATGCGTGGGCGGAAAAGGCGCTGGTTGACGTATTGCGCCATTCTCAGCAGCCGCTGGATGAGAAACAGCTCGCCGATCTTTACAGCGAAATAACCCGGGTGGGTAATATGCCGGGGATTAAAGATATGGCAATATTTTATCAGATTAAAACGGTGGATATGCTGGGCAAAGGAAAAGTGGATGAAGCCTATGACGCGATTAATGCCGGGATTGATCTGGAAATGTCGTGGATGAATTACGTGCTGCTGGGCAAAGTCTACGAAATGAAAGGGCAGAACCGGGAAGCTGCCGATGCCTACCTGACGGCGTTTAATTTACGCCCGGGTGAGAATACATTTTACTGGATTGAAAACGCCGTATTCCAGACCTCCGTGACCCGCGTGGTTCCGTATCTCGATAACTTCCTCGCTTCAGAATAAGTAAACCCTCATCATGGTCATGGTTTTGGTCGTGGTGAGGTTAAAATTATGTTTCTCATGAGCCACAAGGTTGTTATTTTTTATAACCAATCTGGTCCCGCACGCAACACTTTTCCAACACGAAGTTGACCTTATAACCTTCTGAAAAATATCTGAATTTACCTTTTCCTGATATCAACATGTCATCCTGATATGTTGCGCGAAAAAGGTCAAAATATCATTTGTCTGATGTTTGCAGTTATTTCACTTTATCTTTAGGACTTATCTCGTACTAATCCGTAATCTTGTTGGCAGTTGGTCGGGTCAATAAAAGGTTCATCATCATGATCTGTACCTCCCAAATAAACTTAGGAGAAAAGCAAACATGAGTTCTGCCAAGAAGATCGGGCTATTTGCCTGTACCGGCGTAGTCGCCGGTAATATGATGGGGAGCGGTATTGCATTATTACCTGCAAACCTCGCTAGCATCGGTGGTATTGCCATCTGGGGTTGGGTAATTTCTATTATTGGCGCGATGTCTCTGGCTTATGTTTATGCCCGGCTGGCGACCAAGAATCCGCAGCAGGGTGGCCCAATTGCCTACGCCGGTGAAATATCCCCAGCGTTCGGTTTCCAGACCGGCGTGCTTTATTATCACGCCAACTGGATCGGTAACCTGGCAATCGGTATTACCGCCGTCTCTTATTTATCAACATTCTTCCCAATTTTAAATAACCCGGTGCCGGCAGGTATTGCCTGTATCGCCATCGTATGGATATTCACCTTCGTGAATATGCTCGGCGGGACCTGGGTGAGCCGCCTGACAACAATTGGCCTGGTACTGGTACTTATTCCGGTGGTCATGACCGCGGTGGTCGGCTGGCACTGGTTTGATGCCGCAACCTATCAGGCAAACTGGAACACCTCCAGCACCACTGACAGCCACGCGGTAATCAAAAGTATCCTGCTCTGCCTGTGGGCCTTTGTCGGGGTAGAATCTGCCGCCGTGAGTACCGGGATGGTGAAAAACCCGAAACGCACCGTGCCGCTGGCCACCATGCTGGGCACCGCGATGGCCGGTATCGTCTACATCGCCGCGACCCAGGTGATTGCGGGTATGTATCCTGCCTCTCAGATGGCCGCATCCGGTGCGCCGTTTGCAGTGAGCGCCTCCACCATTCTCGGCGGCTGGGCTGCGCCGATGGTTTCCGCCTTCACCGCCTTTGCCTGCCTGACTTCGCTGGGCTCGTGGATGATGCTGGTGGGTCAGGCCGGCGTACGTGCCGCCAATGACGGTAACTTCCCGAAAGTGTATGGCGAACTCGACAGCAACGGTATTCCGAAAAAAGGCCTGCTGCTGGCCGCGGTGAAAATGACCGCGCTGATGGTGCTGATTACCCTGATGAACTCTACCGGCGGCAAAGCGTCTGACCTGTTCGGTGAGCTGACCGGTATCGCGGTACTGCTGACCATGCTGCCTTACTTCTACTCCTGCGTTGACCTGATTCGCTTCGAAGGCATCAATGTACGCAACTTCGTCAGCCTGATTTGCTCCGTACTCGGCTGCGCGTTCTGCTTCATCGCCCTGATGGGGGCAAGCTCCTTCGAACTGGCCGGTACCTTTATCGTCAGCCTGATTATCCTGATGTTCTACGGTCGCAAAATGCACCAGCGTCAGAACAACGACAGCTCCGCTGATAGCAGCACCGCCAGCGCGCATTAATCAGCAACCCTATTCCTGAGGCTCCTTCCATCACCTGTCACGACGTGGCGGGAGGGGCTTTCTTTATCTGGAGATTTGACTATGAACGTTATCGCAATCATGAATCACATGGGTGTCTACTTCAAAGAAGAACCCATCCGTGAACTGCATCGCGCCCTCGAACGCCTGGACTTCCGTATTGTCTACCCGAACGACCGTGAAGACTTATTAAAACTTATCGAAAACAATGCGCGTCTGTGCGGCGTGATCTTCGACTGGGATAAATACAATCTCGAACTGTGCGAAGACATCAGCAAAATGAACGAATACATGCCGCTGTACGCCTTTGCGAACACTTACTCAACGCTGGACGTGAGCCTCAACGATCTGCGGATGCAGGTTCGCTTCTTCGAATATGCGCTGGGCGCAGCGGAAGATATTGCCAACAAAATCAAACAGAATACCGACGAGTATATCGACACCATTCTGCCGCCGCTGACCAAAGCGCTGTTTAAATACGTGCGTGAAGGCAAATACACCTTCTGTACCCCAGGCCATATGGGCGGTACCGCGTTCCAGAAAAGCCCGGTCGGCAGCATCTTCTACGATTTCTTTGGTTCCAATACCATGAAATCCGATATCTCGATTTCGGTTTCTGAACTCGGTTCTCTGCTGGACCACAGCGGCCCGCACAAAGAAGCGGAAGAGTACATCGCCCGCGTCTTCAACGCGGAACGCAGCTACATGGTGACCAACGGGACCTCTACCGCCAACAAAATTGTCGGCATGTATTCCGCCCCGGCCGGTAGCACCGTGCTGATTGACCGTAACTGCCATAAATCGCTGACCCATCTGATGATGATGAGCGACATTACGCCAATCTACTTCCGCCCGACCCGCAACGCCTACGGTATCCTCGGCGGTATCCCGCAGAGCGAATTCCAGCATGCGACCATCGCGAAGCGCGTGAAAGAAACCCCGAACGCGACCTGGCCGGTGCACGCGGTTATCACCAACTCCACCTATGACGGTCTGCTGTACAACACGGACTACATCAAGAAAACCCTGGATGTGAAATCCATCCACTTTGACTCCGCGTGGGTGCCTTACACCAACTTCTCGCCGATTTATGAAGGCAAATGCGGGATGAGCGGCGGCCGCGTCGAAGGGAAAGTGATTTACGAAACCCAGTCCACGCACAAACTGCTGGCGGCGTTCTCTCAGGCCTCGATGATTCACGTTAAAGGCGACGTGAACGAAGAAACCTTTAACGAAGCCTACATGATGCACACCACCACTTCTCCGCACTACGGCGTGGTGGCCTCGACGGAAACCGCGGCGGCGATGATGAAAGGCAACGCCGGTAAGCGCCTGATTGACGGCTCTATCGAACGTTCAATCAAGTTCCGTAAAGAGATCAAACGTCTGAAAGGCGAGTCCGACGGCTGGTTCTTCGACGTCTGGCAGCCGGAACATATCGATGGCGCTGAATGCTGGCCGCTGCGCTCCGACAGCGCGTGGCACGGTTTCAAAAACATCGATAACGAGCACATGTATCTCGACCCGATTAAAGTCACGCTGCTGACTCCGGGGATGAAGAAAGACGGCACCATGGATGAGTTCGGTATTCCGGCGAGCATCGTGGCGAAGTATCTCGACGAGCACGGTATCGTGGTCGAAAAAACCGGTCCGTACAACCTGCTGTTCCTGTTCAGTATCGGTATCGACAAAACCAAAGCGCTGAGCCTGCTGCGTGCGCTGACCGATTTCAAACGCGCGTTCGACCTGAACCTGCGGGTGAAAAACATGCTGCCGTCGCTGTATCGTGAAGATCCGGAATTCTACGAAAACATGCGCGTTCAGGAACTGGCGCAGAACATTCATAAACTGATTGAGCACCACAACCTGCCGGATCTGATGTTCCGCGCGTTCGAAGTGCTGCCGACCATGATGATCACGCCGTACGCCGCGTTCCAGAAAGAGCTGCACGGTCAGACCGAAGAGGTGTATCTCGAAGAGATGGTGGGCCGCGTCAACGCCAATATGATCCTGCCGTATCCTCCGGGAGTGCCGCTGGTCATGCCGGGTGAAATGATCACCGAAGAGAGCCGTCCGGTGCTGGAGTTCCTGCAGATGCTGTGCGAAATCGGCGCCCACTATCCGGGCTTCGAAACCGATATCCACGGCGCCTATCGTCAGGCGGATGGTCGTTACACCGTTAAAGTGCTGAAAGAAGAAAATAACAAATAATCGATGCACAACAGGGAAGTGGCTTGCCACTTCCCTTTTTCACGCTGCAAGGAGAACACATGAAAACACCCTCACAGCCGCGCGCGATTTATTACATCGTTGCGATCCAAATCTGGGAATATTTCAGCTTTTACGGCATGCGTGCCTTACTCATCCTCTACCTCACCCATCAGCTCGGCTTTGATGACAGCCACGCTATCAGCCTGTTCAGCGCTTACGCTTCCCTCGTGTACGTCACTCCTATTCTCGGCGGCTGGCTTGCCGACCGCCTGCTCGGCAACCGCACGGCGGTGATTGCCGGCGCGCTGTTAATGACGCTTGGCCACGTGGTGCTGGGCGTGGAATCCGATTCCACCTGGAGCCTGTACCTCGCGCTGGCGATCATTATCTGCGGCTACGGCCTGTTCAAATCCAACATCAGCTGCCTGCTGGGCGAGCTCTACGCCGTTGACGACCCTCGCCGCGACGGCGGTTTTTCGCTGCTGTACGCCGCCGGTAACGTCGGCTCCATCGCCGCGCCTATCGCCTGTGGGCTGGCGGCGCAGTGGTACGGCTGGCATATCGGCTTTGCGCTGGCGGGAATCGGCATGTTTGTCGGCCTGATGATTTTCCTCAGCGGTAGCCGCTACTTCCGCCACGCGCGCGGCGTCGATAAACAGGCGCTGCGGGCGGTAAAGTTTGTGCTGCCGACCTGGGGCTGGCTGGTGGCGATGCTCTGCGTTGCGCCGGTGTTTTTCACGCTGCTGCTGGAGAATAACTGGTCCGGCTATCTGCTGGCGATCGTGTGCGTGTTCGCCGCCCAGATGGTGGCGCGCATTATGGTCAAATCGCCGGAGCATCGCCGCGCGCTGTGGCAGATCGTTCTGCTGATGCTGACCGGGACTCTGTTCTGGGTTCTGGCGCAGCAGGGCGGGAGTTCGATCAGCCTGTTCATCGACCACTTTGTTAACCGTCGTCTGCTGAATATTGAGGTGCCGACCGCGCTGTTCCAGTCGGTTAACGCCGTGGCGGTGATGGCGGCTGGCGTCGTGCTGGCGTGGCTGATGCGGCCGGAAGGCGCGACCCGCTCGGCGCTGCGCGTGTGGCTGAAGTTCGCCTTTGGCCTGGTGCTGATGGGCTGCGGCTTTATGCTGCTGGCGCTTAACGCGCGCCACGGCGCGGCGGAAGGGCAGGCATCAATGGGCATGATGGTGGCCGGCCTGGCGCTGATGGGCTTTGCCGAACTGTTTATCGACCCGGTAGCGATGGCGCAGATCACCCGCCTCAATATGCCCGGCGTCACCGGGGTGCTGACCGGGATTTATATGCTGGCGACCGGCGCGGTAGCCAACTGGCTGGCGGGAGTGGTGGCGCAGCAGACCACCGAGTCGCAGATCAGCGATACGGCGATTGCCGCGTATCAGCACTTCTTTGCCCAGATGGGCGAATGGACGCTGGGCTGCGTGGCGGTGATTGTCGTCGTCGCCTTCGCCGCCGCGTTTAGCGTCGGCAAACGTCGCGCGGCCGCCGGTGAACTTCCCGGCGGCGGCGCCTAGCCCCGTCTGGCGACAGGTCCGGCTTACCGGGGCTACAAAATCGTGCTGCCTGGTAGCCCGGCTAAGGCGTTTACGCCGCGAGCCGGGGATCGGTAACCCCAACAGTGGAGCGGCAAGCCGCTCCTTGCACCGTTTACTGAACAGGAGGAGGATATTCTGGCAGGCGCGGAAGCCGAAGATAAAAAACTGTTACTGAAGCGATGGCTGAGCGAAATCAGCCGGAATTGAAGCCAGGCTCCTTAAGATTGTTCTTTGGCGTCGACGCCGGAACAGGCCGCGCTGGAGAGTGACCTGGTTCAATTATCGAAGCAAGTTTGCAAGCAGGGTTATGAGGAACCAACATGTCTGAACAACAAGCACAAGGTGCCGATGAGGCAATTGACCTTAATAATGAACTGAAAACCCGTCGTGAAAAACTGGCCGCGCTGCGTGAGCAGGGCGTGGCGTTCCCGAACGATTTTCGCCGTGACCACACTTCTGACCAGCTCCATGCGGAATTTGATGGTAAGGAAAACGACGAGCTCACCTCTCTGAACGTCGAGGTCGCCGTGGCTGGCCGCATGATGACCCGCCGGATTATGGGGAAAGCCTCTTTCGTCACCTTACAGGACGTCGGCGGCCGCATTCAGCTGTACGTCGCGCGCGACGATCTGGCGGAAGGCGTCTACAACGAACAGTTTAAGAAATGGGATCTTGGCGACATCATCGCCGCCCGCGGTAAGCTGTTTAAAACCCAGACCGGCGAACTCTCCATTCACTGCACCGAGCTGCGCCTGCTGACCAAGGCATTGCGCCCGCTGCCGGACAAGTTTCACGGCCTGCAGGATCAGGAGGCGCGCTATCGTCAGCGCTATCTGGATCTGATCTCCAACGAAGAGTCGCGCCACACCTTCAAGGTGCGTTCGCAGATCCTCGCCACCATGCGTCAGTTCATGGTCGCGCGCGGCTTTATGGAAGTCGAGACTCCGATGATGCAGGTGATCCCCGGCGGCGCCTCCGCGCGTCCGTTTATCACCCATCACAACGCGCTCGATCTGGATATGTATCTGCGCATCGCGCCGGAGCTGTATCTGAAACGGCTGGTGGTCGGCGGCTTCGAACGGGTGTTCGAAATCAACCGCAACTTCCGTAACGAAGGGATCTCCGTGCGCCACAACCCTGAGTTCACCATGATGGAACTCTATATGGCGTATGCGGATTACAAAGATCTGATCGAACTGACCGAATCTCTGTTCCGCACGCTGGCGCAGACCGTGCTGGGGAAAACCGAAGTCCCATACGGCGACCAGGTGTTCGACTTCGGCAAGCCGTTTGAAAAACTGACCATGCGCGAAGCGATCAAGAAATACCGTCCGGAAACCGAGATGGCGGATCTGGATAACTTCGAGGCGGCAAAAGCGCTGGCGGAATCCATCGGTATTCACGTTGAGAAGAGCTGGGGGCTGGGGCGTATCGTCACCGAGATTTTCGACGAAGTAGCGGAAGCCCATCTGATCCAGCCAACCTTTATCACCGAGTATCCGGCGGAGGTTTCGCCGCTGGCGCGCCGTAACGACGTGAACCCGGAAATCACCGATCGCTTTGAGTTCTTTATCGGCGGGCGTGAAATCGGCAACGGCTTTAGCGAGCTGAACGACGCGGAAGACCAGGCCCAGCGTTTCCAGGATCAGGTCAACGCCAAAGCGGCGGGGGATGATGAAGCGATGTTCTACGACGAAGACTACGTCACCGCGCTGGAGTATGGCCTGCCGCCGACGGCCGGCCTGGGCATCGGTATCGACCGCATGGTGATGCTGTTTACCAACAGCCATACCATTCGCGACGTGATTCTGTTCCCGGCAATGCGTCCGCAGAAGTAAATCCCGCTAAAACCAGGTCCCCTCGTTTCCCTGAACCGGGGGGCCTTTATTTCGACGTGTTTAATTCCGACGAGTAATAATTGCGAATCAGCTTACTCCGGACACCTTATGTGCTATAACAGCGCGCATAAAAAACATAAGGTGTTAATTAAATGAAAAAAATAAAATTAATTGTTGGTGGCGTGATCTGTGCAAGTTATTTATTTACGTCAGTGTTATCAATGGCAAGTGATAATATCAACAACCATACCGTTCATTTTGATAAAGGCAGCAACGGCACGATAATAAAAAGCACCGTGACCGGTGACGGTGTTAACGACTATACGCTGGAGGCGAAAGCGGGCCAGATGATGCATATCAATATGAACAGCCAGCGGCCGCATCCTTATTTTAATGTTATCGCTCCTGATAATAATTCGATTTTTAACGGTTCTCTGAGCGGTGATACCTTTGAGCAACGTCTGATGAGCAGCGGTAAATATACGGTGCGGGTTTATCAGATGGGCGGAGCGCGCGATGAAAGGAAAACCAGCGCTTACGCGCTGACGTTTAAAATTACCGACTAATATTTGGCGGCTGTCTATTCAGGCTGTCCCGGAGGCGGCGCGCTGCGCCTGTCCGGGCTACCGGCCCGCAGACGGCGGTGGACCCGTAGCCCGGTCAGCGCAGCGCCACCGGGAAACAAAGCGCAGAGTGTTGCAGAGGGGCCTGTTCCCGGGTTAAAGCCCTTCGGTGACGATTTTTGCCGCCGCGGCTAACACCTCTTTGCGGCTTTTCGCATCCTGCTGCGGCTGGGTAAAATAGGTCACCAGCACCAGCGGGGCATGATTTTCCGGCCAGATCACCGCAATATCGTTGGTGGTGCCGTAATCTCCGGCGCCGGTTTTATCCCCGACCGCCCAGCTTGCGGGCAGGCCTGCGCGAATGCTTTGCCCGCCGGTAGTATTGCCTTTTAGCCACGTCACTAACTGGGCGCGCTGCTGTTCGCCCAGCGCATTGCCCAGCGTCAGCTTGCGCAGGCTTTCGGCCATCGCCAACGGGGTGGTGGTATCGCGCTTATCGCCGGGAATCGCGCTGTTCAGCGCCGGCTCCGTACGATCGAGACGAAAAGTGACATCCCCGATACTCTGGGCGAATGCGGTCACCTTTTCCGGTCCGCCAAGGTAGCTAATCATCTTATTCATCGCGGTATTGTCGCTGTACTGCAGCGCCGCCGCGCTGAGTTCCGCCAGGGTCATTCCGCTTTGCAGATGTTTTTCGGTGATCGGGCTCCAGACCACTAAATCCGATTTTTTAATCTCCAGCCTTTTATTCACCACCTCTGGATTGCTTTCGCTCTGTTTTAACACCGCGGCGGCGGCCATCACTTTACCGGTGCTGCACATGGCAAAACGTTCATCGCCGCGATAGAGGGTTTGCGAATCATCTGCCGTGTTAATCAGCGCTACGCCCAGCCGACCGCCGGAACGTTTTTCTAAATCAGCCAGCTTTTGCTGGATAGCATCGGCACTGGCCCATAATGAACCGCTCGCCAGCAGCAGCGGAACGGCGGCGGCGGCCATCAGGGCGGTTTTACGCCACGAACTTTTCAACATCTCAGACTCCTTGATAGTGATGAGCTGCCCGGACTATCCGCGACTCCCGCGCTTTTGACAAGCACTATGTCGATGATGGAATCCCATCATAAATTCGTTATTCGTCCTCCTCTGCGCCTGCTTATAGTGTCTCTCCCCGGCAAAATAAAATCAGGAGCCGCTATGTTCCCGTCACAGTTACCCAAACCGCGCCATCCCGCCGCCTCGGCGATCCCCTCGCTGCGTTGGGCCATTATTGGCCCCGGCTGGATTGCCGAGCGCTTTGTGAAATCGTTAAAAGAGCTCAGCCACCAGCGGGTGGTTGCCGTCTCCTCGCGCACGCAGCAAAAAGCCGACGATTTCGCCGCCCGCTGGGGGATCCCGCAGGCTTATGCTCAGGTGGATGAGATGCTGGCGCGACCGGATATTGATGCGGTTTACGTTGCCACGCCGCATAACCACCACTTTCCCGACGGGCTGCGGGTGCTGCAGGCGGGCAAACATGTGCTGATTGAAAAGCCGTTTGCGCTGAACCGGCGGGAAGGCGCGGCGCTGAAAGCGGAGGCCATGAAGCAGGGGACGCTGGCGATGGAGGCGATGTGGTGCGACTACGCGCCGAAGTATGACGTGATTCGCCAGCTGCTGGAGGACGGCGTGCTGGGCGATCTGCACACGCTGCTCGCCGATCACGGCGAGTTTTTTACCCCGGATCATCGCATTTTTAATGCCGATCTCGCCGGCGGGCCGATGATGGATCTCGGCAGCTATCTGACCTCATTCTGCGTGATGGTCGGCGGCGTGCCGCAGGACATTATCGCGCGCGGGCGTCCCGCCCAAAGAGGCGTCAACGGGCAGATTTCGATGCTGTTTAACTGGGAAAACGGCTTACAGGGATTGCTCAATACCACCCTGTTCAGCAACACGCCGGGCGGCGCGGTGGTGGCCGGGCGCGATGCGACCCTTACCCTCGACGGGCAGTTCTACGCGCCGGGGAATTTTACCCTCGCCGCCAGCCAGGGCGGGCAGGTGCTGCGCTGGGAGGAGCCGCGCAACCGCTACGACCAGCTGTTTTATCAGGCCGAACATTTTGCCTGGTGCGTGGGGCAAGGGCTTACGGACTCGCCGATCCGCCCGCTGGCCAGGGTGCTGGAAAACCTGAGCGTGATGGACGAAGTGCGGCGGCAGATTGGCGTGATATTTAACGAGGAGCGTTAACGGCGCGCCGTTGCCCCGTATGCCGACCGCATACGGGGCTTTTTTACGCCAGCGGTTCGACGCTGACAAACTGCCCTTGCCGCAGGGAAAGCACGGCGGCTTCGGCGATAGCCTGCGCCCGCAGCCCGTCCAGCAGCCCCGGCAGGTCCGGCACCGCTTCTCCGCCTAGCGAGCGGACAAAAGCATCCAGATGCGCGTAGTACGACCCCTCGACGCGACTGAACCAGTCCGGATAGAGTCCGGGCTGAATGCAGCGCGCTCCCTGCCACAGCGTGACGCCGCGCGCTGCCTGACTGCCGGACTCTATCACCCCCTGCGGGCCAAGCAGGCTAATGCGCTCATCGTAGCCGTGGCCGGTGCGCCGGGTGTTGTCCAGCTGCGCCAGCGCGCCGCCGCGCATCCGCAGCATGACAATAGAGGTATCGACATCGTCGAATTCGGCAATTTCCGCCAGCGCCAGCGCAGCCCCCAGCGCGGCGACGGTCGTCACTTCATCACCGGTAAGAAAGCGCAGCAGGTCAAAGAAGTGAATCGCCTGGTCGCGCATCTGGCCGCCTGAGCTGCGCAGATATTCCAGCGGCGGCATAACCGATGCCCGACACACCATCTGAACCAGTTCGATTTGGCCAATCGCGCCCGCCTCGATCTCCCGGCGCAGCTGCTGGTGGCTGGCGTCGAAACGGCGGTTAAAGCCAACGGTCACCGGTACCCCGAGCGGCAGCACTTTCTCGACGACCTGGCGGGCGCGGGCCAGCGAAAGATCGATCGGTTTTTCGCAGTAGACCGCTTTTCCCGCGCGCGCGGCGGCTTCCAGCAGCGCCGCGTGTGAAGGCGTCGAGCTGGCGATCAGTACCGCGTCAATGGCGTCGCTATTGATGGCTTCGGCGACGGTTACCGCCCGCGCGCCGTAGCGGGAAGCCAGCGCTTTCGCCCGCTCGGGATCGGCGTCGGCCACCATGGCCAGAACGGTCCGCTCATGCCGAGCGAGGCTGGCGGCGTGAACCTGGCCAATAAAACCGCTGCCCAACAATGCAAAACGAATGCAGGTCATTTTTTTCTCCAGAAAGAGGGATTTAGCGTTGCCAAAGTAATCCGTTTGCTACACTGACCGACACACGCGTTTTGATGGATTTCCATCATGGGGGAGACGATGAAAAGCATTTCGCTGGAGGCGCTGGCTAAACGGATTGGCGTGGGCGTCGCGACCGTTGACCGGGTGCTTAACGAACGCGGCGGCGTGTCGCCGGAAACCACGCGCAGGGTGCTGGAGGCCGCGCGGGAGGCCGGGCTGAAGCGCATTCTGCCGGAAGAGCGCCGTCTCCCGTGGCAAATAGAAGTGTTTCTCAGCGATAACGATTCGCGCTTTTTCTCCCGTCTGACGCAGGATTTCGCCGACGTGGCGGATAGCCTTGGCTATCGCCGACTGACGCTGCACCGCACGCTGGTGGCGGAGTCCGCGCCGGAAAAGCTGGCGAAAAGCCTTATCCGCAGCAGCAAAAAGCGCCATGCGATAATTGTCTTTGGCAACGAACATCCGCGGGTCTATGACGCCTTGCGCCAGTGTCGCGAGGCGAACGTGCCGGTGATTACGCTGGTCACCGATCTCCCCGGCGCGCAGAGGCTTTGTCACGTCGGGATCGATCAGCAGCAGGCCGGCCGCACCGCGGGCAGGATGATGGGGTTAATGGCGCACCGTCCTGGAGAAGTGCTGATGCTCAGCGGGCGCCAGGACTTCAGCGCTCATCGCTTACGGATTCAGGGATTTCGCGAGGTGATTAGCCAGCGCTTTCCGCATCTGCTGCTGGGCGAGGTTTTGGCGGGGGAGGACAACCGACAGCGAATCGACCGCGTGCTGGAAGAGGCCCTGCGCCGCAACCGCGACGTGGTGGGCATCTACAATACCGGGCTGGGCAACACGCAGGTGGCGCAGGCGCTGGCTCGCCATCGCCGCTACGGCGAGTGCTGCTGGATGACCCATGAACGCTACAGCACCACCCGTGAACAGCTGGCCCTGGGGGGAATGGCGCTGACGATCGATCAAAACCCGCGCCAGCATGCCCGTCTGGCGGTGGAGCTGGCCCTGCGCCATCTGGAAACCGGCTATCAGCCGCATCTTTTCAGCGACGGCAAGGTCGAATTTATCCTTTACAGCGCTGAAAACGTCGACTGAGCGCCCGCCGCCCGCGGGGCGACATCCCCTTTTACACCCTATATCCTGTCTCGTTTTAAACCGCTGCCGCTATCGGCGCGCCGCGCGGCAAACCGTCGCCTGCCTCTCATTTTTTGCGCATTTATGCGTCAATGTTAGATGTGTGTCAAAGTTCTGTTAACACGCAGTTTTAAAATTTTCATTTCAGTTATTTACTTATAAAAGTTTCATATGTGTTGTTAATGAAATAAATGGTCTGGAATTTTTCTTCCGCTATAAATGGACTAATGTTTCAAAAAACCATTTTAAAACAACTGAATTTTGTGATTTCGATCAACAACAAAAAATGCACCAGCGCGCGGGCTGTTTTTTCAAAAAGCTGGAAAAGCAGGCGCTTAACGCACAATTAATGAAACTATTTTTTCATTTTACCTTACCTAACCGATGTACCTGAAAATAAAGGATCAACGATGAATATTAAGAAAACGGTTGTTGCCTCTTTGATAGCCTGCATGCTGCCAGCGGTCGTGATGGCGAAAGATATTTCGGTCGGTGTTTCCATGGCGCTATTCGATGACAACTTCCTGACGATTCTGCGCACCGCAATGCAAAAAGAGATGCAAAAAGATGGCGTTAAGGCGCAGGTGGAAGATGCCAAAGGCGACGTCTCCCAGCAGCTACAGCAGGTGCAGAACTTTATTGGCCAGGGCGTCGACGCGATTATCGTCAACCCGGTCGACACCAACGCGGTCAAACCGATTATGGACCAGGCGACCAAAGCGGGCATTCCGCTGATCTTTGTTAACCGCCGCCCGCAGGCGCAGCTGACCGACAAAATGGCCTACGTTGGCTCCGACTCGGTGCTGGCGGGGCGCTTACAGATGGAAGCGTTAGCCAAAGCGATGAACGGCAAAGGGAACGTCGCCATTCTGCTCGGCGACCTGGCGAATGAATCGACCCGTGACCGCACCAAAGGCGTCGAAGAGGTGGTGGCGAAGTACCCGGATATCAAAATCGTGCAGAAGCAGACCGCGAAATTTACCCGCAACGATGCCGTTGACGTGGTCAGCAACTGGATGACCAGCGGCGAAGACATTCAGGCCATCGCCTCCAACAACGATGAAATGGCCATCGGCGCGCTGCAGGCGCTGGGTAAAAACCCGAACCATATCCTGATAGCCGGGGTGGACGGGACGCCGGATGCCCTGCAAATGCTCAAAAACGGCAAGATGATCGCCACGATTTTCCAGGATGCCAAAGGGCAGGGCGAAGGCGCGGTGGATGCCGCCATTAAGCTGGCCAACGGCGAGAAAGTGGAAAAGATCATCGATGTCCCTTACCAGCTGATCACCAAAGACAACATGGCTGAGTTCGTTAATCGCAACCAGAAATAGTCGCTCAGGGTACGGAGGTGAAGTATGAACGCTTTTGCACTTGAAGCCGAAGGGATCAGCAAATTCTTCCCCGGCGTGAAGGCGCTCGACAACGTCTCATTACGCGTGCGCCCGGGGACGGTGCACGCGCTGATGGGCGAAAACGGCGCCGGAAAATCCACGCTGATGAAATGCCTGATCGGGATCTACCGTCCCGATAAGGGCGCGATCCGCGTTAAAGGGGAGCCGGTCCAGTTTCAGGATACGATGGACGCGCTGCGCGCCGGGATCTCGATGATCCACCAGGAGCTGAATCTGGTGCCGCATATGACGGTGGCGGAAAATATCTGGCTCGGCCGCGAGCCGATGAAATACGGTTTTGTCGATCATCGCCAGCTTGCCCGCCAGACGCAGGATCTGCTGGATAAACTCAATATCCGGCTATCCGCCGACCGGCTGGTGGGGGAGTTAAGTATCGCCTCCCAGCAGATGGTGGAAATTGCCAAAGCGGTTTCGTGGAACGCGGATATTGTGATTATGGATGAGCCGACCTCGGCGTTAACCGAAAGCGAAGTGGCGCATCTGTTTACCATTATTCGCGATTTACGCCAGCAGGGAAAAGCCATTATTTATATCAGCCATAAAATGGATGAGATTTTCGCGATTACCGATGAGATCAGCGTATTTCGCGATGGCACCTGGGTCGGCAGTAAACATACCACCGAGTTTACCCGTCAGTCGCTGATCACCCAGATGGTCGGCCGGGAGCTCACCCAGCTCTTTCCCAAGTTCAATAACGCCATTGGCGAAGAGGTGCTGACCGTCCGCAATCTGTCGCGCAAGGGGGTCTTTCACGATATCAACTTTAGCGTACGCCGCGGCGAAATCCTCGGCGTGGCGGGGCTGGTGGGGGCCGGGCGTAGCGAAGTGATGGAGAGCCTGTTCGGCATGGATAAAGCCGATAGCGGCGAAGTGCTGATTGAGGGAGTGCCGGTCACGATTGACTCGCCTTCGACGGCGATTGAAAAAGGGATGGCGCTGCTGACGGAAGACCGCAAAAAGTCCGGACTGTTTCTCGTGCTGTCGGTGCTGGAGAATATGAGCATCGTCAAAATGCCGGAATATATCGGTAAAACCGGCTTTGTTCAGCACCTCAAAATGGCCGAAGACTGCATGGAGCAGATCCGCCGCCTGAATATTAAAACCCCCACCATGGATCAGATTATTAATAACCTCAGCGGCGGTAATCAGCAGAAGGTACTGATTGCCCGCTGGCTGCTGGCCCAGCCGAAAATACTGATTCTCGATGAGCCGACGCGCGGAATCGACGTCGGGGCGAAAGCGGAAATTTACCATCTGATCAGCGAGCTGGCCAACCGCGGCGTGGCGGTGATTATGGTCTCTTCAGAATTGCCGGAGATTCTCGGGATGAGCGATCGGGTGATGGTCATGCATGAAGGGCGTATTACCGGCATCCTCAATAAAGAGGACGCCGACCAGGAAACCATTTTGTCGTTGGCATCCCATTGAGGCACAGAGAATGAGCAATATGAAAATAACGGCGACCCCGATCACTGAGAAACCCTCTTTCTTTGGGCAATTACGCCACCGGCTGCCGAAAGATACCGGGATATTTATCGTCATGCTGGTGATTGCCCTGACGTTTGAAATTGCCGGCTGGTACGTCCGCGACCAGTCCTTTTTATTAAACACCAATCGCCTGATATTAATTGTTTTGCAGGTAGCGATTATCGGTATTATCGCCGTCGGGGTCACCCAGGTCATTATTACCACCGGCATTGACCTCTCCTCCGGCTCGGTGATCGCTCTCGCCGCCGTGGTGGCGGCAAGCCTCGCGCAAACCTCCGATAGCCTGTCGCCGATGTTCCCGTCGCTGGTCAATATGCCGGCGATTATCCCGATTGGCGCCGGCATCGGCGTCGGTCTTCTGTGCGGCTTAACCAACGGCTTTCTGGTGACCCGCACCGGCATCCCGCCGTTTATCGCGACGCTTGGAATGATGGTGTCGGCGCGCGGTCTGGCGCAGTACTACACCCAGGGCAACCCAATCAGCTTCTTATCCGACAGCTTTACCGCCATCGGCCAGGGGGCGATGCCGGTGATTATTTTCTTCGTCGTCGCCGCGGTCTTCCATATCGCCCTGAAGCATACCCGCTACGGTAAATACGTTTACGCTATCGGCGGTAACATGACGTCGGCCAAGGTCTCCGGTATCAACGTGAATAAATACCTGGTGATCGTCTATGCCATCGCCGGGGCGCTCTCCGGCCTGGCGGGCGTGGTGCTGGCGGCGCGCGTCAGCAGCGGGCAGTCGAGCATGGGCATGTCCTACGAACTGGATGCTATCGCCGCGGCGGTTATCGGCGGCAGCAGCCTGATGGGCGGGGTGGGGCGCATCACCGGGACCTTAATCGGCGCGATGATCCTTGGCCTGATTAAAAGCGGGTTTACCTTTGTCGGCGTCGACGCCTACGTGCAGGATATTATCAAAGGCATCATTATCGTCGCGGCGGTGACTATAGATATGCGCCGCAACCGCAAAAAGCATTGATCGGCAATAGCCCACGGCCTTGGCTGGCGTGGGCTGTATCGCGTTTTACGTCGCGCCGCAAGCGGGCTCATCCGCGGCAAGACGTAAACTGTTGAGCAGCACGTTCGCCCCTTTCTCCGCCCATTCCGGCAGAATGTTCTCCGCTTCGTTATGGCTAATTCCCTTCTCGCAGGGAATGAAAATCATGCTGGCGGGCGCGACCTTGCTGATATAGCAGGTATCGTGCCCGGCGCCGGAAACCATGGTTCGCGCGCTATAGCCCAGTTCGTCCGCCGCCCGCTGGCTGCGCGCCAGACATCCGGTATCAAAGGCAATGGGCGCGTAATCAAAAATACGCTCGACGTTTGCCGTCACGCCGCGCGCCGCCAGCGCTTCAGCGGCGCGATGCAGGGCGAGTTCCATCGCTTCCAGCGCCGGGGATTGCGGATGACGAAACTCGACGCTGCACGCCACGCCTCCCGGCACCACGTTGCGCGATCCCGGAATGACCTGCGCCATGCCGATAGTCGCGCGCCCGTCTGGATTATGGGCGATACCGATTTGCTCCACCGCCAGCGCCAGTTCGGCGAAGGCGGTCAGCGCGTCGCGGCGGCTGCCCATCGGCGTGGTTCCTGCGTGGGCGGAAAAGCCCTCCAGAGTGACGTTGAACCAGCGCTGGCCCATTGCCGCGTGAACGAGGCCGATATCAACGCCTTCTTCTTCCAGAATCGGCCCTTGTTCGATATGCACTTCGTAGCAGGCGTGGAGCGGGAAGGCGGCGGCAGGACGCTCCCCGCGATAGCCGATAGCCTCCAGCGCCGCGCCAACGCTGATGCCGTCGCGATCTTCGCGGGCGAGGGCGAAAGCTTCGCTAAACTGCCCGGCCCACACGCCGGACGCCAGCATCGCCGGGGCAAAGCGCGCGCCTTCTTCGTTGGTCCAGTTCACCAGCACGATATCGCGTTCGGTCTCAATGCCGCGATCGTTCAGCGTGCGCAGCGCTTCCAGCCCGGCGAGAACGCCGTAAATGCCGTCATAGCGGCCGCCGAGCGGCTGGGAGTCGACGTGGGAACCGGTCAGCACCGGGGCTAACTGCGAATTTTTACCGGCGCGGCGAATAAACATATTGCCCATGCTGTCGACGTCGCAGGGAAAGCCGGCTTCCCGCGCCCACTGGCGTAGCAGGTCGCGCGCCAGACGATCCTCTTCGCTGAGCGCCAGCCGGGTCACGCCGCCCGCCGGCGTGGCGCCGAGCAGCGCCATCTCGTTGAGCGTCGACCACAGACGTGCGCCGTTGACGGTTATCATGACTTGTCCTTTTGCACGCGATAGCGGAAGTCGCAGCATTTACCGCCCTGCATGATGGTGGTGGTGCGGGTCAGCTCCACGTCCGGGGCGTAGCCGACGATAAATTTATCGTCGCGGGCGCAGGAGAGCAGGTGGCCAATCTCGCCGAGGCCCATTTCGTGGTACATCTCGGCGTAGCGGCAGCGGTTTACGTTGTAGTTATACTGCTGGTCGTCGGCGTCCAGCACCGTGACTTCCAGGGCGTTATCTTTCTCCCACAGATACTGCAGCGCGACAAAGCTCTGGATATCCGCACCGTTCGGCTCCTGGCGGGCAAACGCTTTTCCCGCCTCAATGGCGGCGTTTTCAATCGCTTCGCCGATGACCGCCTGGGCGCGAGCTTTCCCTATCTCGCGCACCAGGATGGCGTAAATCGGCTTGATTATTTCTGCTTCAATTTTGCGGCGGGCGAGAATGCCCAGCTCGTTATTATCACTCATCACATTGCCTCACTGCGTTACTTCGTTGTTGCGCCGCCGAGTACGGTTTGCGGCTGCCATTTTCCGTCGACGACTTTATAAACGGTAAAGGTTGGCGATTTCAGGTTGCCCTCTTTATCAAAGGCGATTTGTCCGGTCACGCCGGCGTAGTTAATGGCGCGCAGGGCGGGCAGATAGTCGGCAGGGTCGACGGAGTCGGCTTTTTCCATCGCCGCGACCAGCACGCGGGTAGCGTCATAGGCGAACGGCGCGTGCAGTTCGATATGGGTGTGATAGCGCGACTGGTAGGCCTGCTCGAAGGCTTTACCGCCCGGCATCTGCTCGACCGGCAGCCCCGGCTCCAGCGCCACCACGCCGTCGCCCTCTTTTTGCGCCAGCTGGAGGAAGGTCTGGCTAACGAAGCCGCCTGCGCCCATCAGGGTGGCGTTCATACCCAGCTGTTTGATGCGGCGCGCCAGCGGGGCGGCCTGGCTATCGACGCCGCCAAAGAAAATCAGGTCGGCGTTTTTGCTGCGGATCGCGGTCAGCACGGCGCTGAAGTCGACGGTTTTGTCATCGACGTACTGGCGGTCGACGATGTTGATTCCCTGCGCTTCCAGCGACTTAATAAACTCATCCGCCAGCCCCTGGCCGAAGGCGGTACGGTCATCAATGACCGCGATGCGTTTGGCCTTCAGGGTTTGTACCGCGTACTGTCCGGCAAACTGCCCGCCGTCATCGTCGTGGCCCATCACGCGGAAGCTGGTGTCGAAGCCCTGTTTGGTGTAGGCGTGCCCGGTGGCGACCGGCGCGACCTGGGCGATGCCCGCATCGTGATAAACCCGCGCAGCGGGAATGCTGGTGCCGGTGTTCCAGTGGCCGACGACGCCCGCGACGCCGCTATCCACCAGACGCTGGGCGACGGCAACGGCGGTGCGTGGGTCGGACTGATCGTCTTCCGATTGCAGCTTGAAGGTTACCGACTTGCCGCCGATGGTCGGGTGCTGCTTGTTGATATCGTCAATCGCCAGCTGCGCGCCGTTTTCCAGATCCTTGCCGATACGCGCGGAAGGGCCGGTGAGCGGGCCAGCCAGGCCGATAATAACGGTTTCGCTGGCCGCGGACCACGCGGCGGATGAGGCAAAACCACTGAGCAGAATAGCGGCGCTGAGCGCGCTGATTTTTACGGTTTTCATTGTTTTTCCCTGATGCTGGTTGGTGTGTTAAACGGGCATTTCGCCCAAATAAATCTGTGCAATACGATCGTCGGCCAGCAGCGTCTGCGACGGACCGCGCTCGACGATGCTGCCGCTATCCATCACCCAGGCGCTGTCGGTCGCCTCCAGCGCCAGACGTGCGTTCTGCTCGATCAGCAGCAGCGCGACGCCGCGCTGGCGCAGGGTGGCGATAACGCGAAAAATGTTCTCGACCATCAGCGGCGCCAGACCCATTGACGGCTCGTCGAGGATCAGCAGGCGCGGCTGGCTGAGCAGGGCGCGGTTGAGCGCCAGCAGCTGCTGTTCACCGCCGGAGAGCAGCCCCGCCAGCTGATGCTGGCGTTCGGCGAGGCGCGGGAAATTAGCGAAGATGGCGCCCATCTCCTGCTTTACCGCCGCCGCGTCGCGTCGGAGCCAGGCGCCCATTTGCAGGTTTTCCAGCACCGTCATGCGCGCAAAGATGCCGCGTCCTTCCGGCACCATCACGAGTCCTTCGCGCAACAGGGATTCGGCCCGACGTTTGCGGATCGGCTTGCCGTTAAACAGAATTTCGCCGCGAAAGGGTTCCAGCCCGGTAATGGCGCGGACGGTGGAGCTTTTGCCCGCGCCGTTGGCGCCGATAAGCGTGGTCTGCTCGCCCTCTTTCACGCTGAATGAGACGTCGCGCACCGCCTGGATGCCGCCGTAGTGGACGCTAAGCTGGTTAACGGTTAATAAATCAGACATGGACATTGCCTCCCAGCCAGGCGGCGATCACCGCCGGATCGCGGCGTACGGTATCCGGCGTGCCGCTGGTTAACGTTTTGCCGTAATCCAGCACCATCAGGCGATCGCAGATCCCCATCACCAGCTTGACGTCATGCTCGATCATCAGCAGCGTTTTGCCGTCGTCGCGAATGCGCAGCAGCAGTTCGCCAAGGGCCATCTTCTCGGCGGCGTTCATCCCGGCCGCCGGTTCATCCAGCGCCAGCAGGCGCGGTTCGGTGGCCAGCGCGCGGGCAATCTCCAGCCGCCGCTGGTGGCCGTAGGCGAGGTCGCAGGCGCGATAGTGGGCGAACTGCGCGATGCCGGTATAGTCCAGCAGGTGCCAGGCCAGCTCGCGGGTTTGCGTCTCCTCGGCGCGGGCGCGTTTATGACGGGAGATCGCGGCCCACAGGCCGTTGCGGGTGCGGACATGGCGGCCCACCATGACGTTCTCCAGTACCGACATGTCGTTAAACAGCCGCACGTTCTGGAAGGTGCGGGCGATGCCCGCGGCGGTCACTTTCTCAATATTGTTCGGAGAATAGGCTTCGCCGCCGATAGCGAACTCGCCGCTGTCCGCCGGGTAAAGCCCGGTAATCAGATTAAAACAGGTGGTTTTCCCCGCGCCGTTGGGGCCGATCAGGCCGTAGATTTCACTCTGATTAATGCTCAGCGATACGTTGTCGACCGCCGTCAGACCGCCGAAACGCTTCGTCATATGGCGTACGCTTAACAGGCTCATGCTTTTGCTCCTTGATGTCGCGCGGGCCAGATGCCCTGAGGGCGCAGCAGCATGACCAGCACCAGCGCCAGGCCGTAGAACAGCTGGCGCAGCACTTCCGGGTCAATCAGCACTTCGCCAAACAGCGCCTGCTGTACCGGCGCCGCCTGGCTGCGCAGCAGCTCCGGCAGCGCGGTCAGCAGCACCGCGCCGAGGATCACGCCGGGGATATGCCCCATCCCGCCCAGCACTACCATCGCCAGGACCGCAATCGACTCCTGCAGGGTAAAGGATTCCGGTGACACGAAGCCCTGAAATGCGCCGAACAGCGCGCCCGCCACGCCGCCGAATGAGGCGCCGATAGCGAAAGCCAGCAGTTTGTAGTTCCGCAGGTTGATGCCCATCGCGCGGGCGACGTCTTCATCCTCGCGGATGGCGTGCCAGGCCCGGCCAATGCGCGAATGCTGCAGCCGCAGGCAGACGAAAATAATCGCCACAATCACCAGCATCAGCAGGTAGTACCACAGCCACAGCGCCGGGACTTTAAAGCCAAACCAGTGATAAACGCCGCTAAACTTGAGGCCGAACAGATTCAGCGAATCGACCCCGGAAATGCCTTTTGCGCCGTTGGTGATGTTGACCGGACGGTCGAGGTTGCGCATCAGGATGCGGATAATTTCGCCGAACCCGAGGGTGACGATGGCCAGATAGTCGCCGCGCAGCTTCAGCGTCGGCGCGCCCAGCACGATACCGCAGCCTGCCGCCACCAGCGCGGCGAGCGGAATAATCACCAGCCAGGAGGTGTGCAGGCCGTCCGGAAACCAACTATTTAAAATCGGGAAGACGTCCAGTAGATGCGGTGAGGCCAGCAGCGCCGCCAGATACGCGCCGACGGCGTAAAAGGCGATAAAGCCCATATCCAGCAGGCCGGTATAGCCGACCACAATATTCAGCCCCAGCGCCAGCATAACGTAGAGCAGGGCGAAGTCGATGACCCGCACCCAGTAGTTGCCGCCGAGCTGGCTGGCGACCATCGGCGCCACCAGCAGCGCGCAGACCAACAGGGTCATCCCGGACCAGAAGCGGCGGGAGACGACAGGCGTATCGAGTTGTGCCGTTGTCATGATTTTTCTCCTAAGCCCGGTGCGCGACGCGTTCGCCGAGCAAACCGGCAGGGCGGAAGACCAGCACCAGGATCAGCACCATAAAGGCGAAAATATCCTGGTAGTTGCTGCCGAAGACGCCGTGGGTCAGGTCGCCGAGATAGCCTGCGCCAAGGGATTCGATAAGGCCCAGCAGCAGGCCACCGATCATCGCGCCACGAATATTGCCGATGCCGCCGAGCACCGCGGCGGTAAAGGCTTTAATGCCGGGCAGAAAGCCCATGGAGAAGCTGGCATTACCGTAGTTGCTGGCCATCATGACGCCAGCCAGCGCGGCGAATATGCCGCCGATGGCGAAAGTGAGGGCGATAATTGCGTTAGGGTTAACGCCCATTAGCGTGGCGATGCGCGGATTTTCCGCTACCGCGCGCATACCGCGACCTAAACGGGTGTACTCCACCAGCAGCCACAGGCCAAGCATCACCGTGAAGGCCAGCGCGACGGTGACGATTCCGGTGACGGTAACGAGAGCCGGTGGATGCGCTGCGCTGCCGTGGGTCACGGCGATCGCATCCATTGGCAGGATCTGCGGGAACATCAGCGGATTGCGCGACCAGACGATCATCGCCACGGTTTGCAGCAGCACCGAGACGCCGATCCCGGAGATCAGCGGCGCCAGGCGCGGGGCGTTGCGCAGGCGGCGGTAGGCAAAGCGTTCGACCGCCATCGCCAGCAGGGCGCAGACCGTCATGGCCAGCAGCAGCGCCAGCCCGAGCTGCGCCAGCGGTGGCAGAGTAGGGAAATGCGCGTTCAGGGCGTGCATCCCGGAAAGGGTGGTCAACGCGCCGACCATCAGAATGTCGCCGTGGGCAAAGTTAATAATGCGCAGGATGCCGTACACCATGGTATAGCCAAGCGCGATCAGGGCGTAGATGCTGCCGAGCATGACCCCGTTGATGATTTGTTGTATGAGTGTGTCCAACTGATTGTTCCGACAAGATGCTCAAATAATAGCTACCATCCAACAAATGAATTAAATTGTAAAATACGCATATATTCTTTCTTATTATAAATGTGTGGTTAACTATCATTATGATTTTAAATATAATTTAATAACTCGCCGGATAGCGTAATGCGCTAAGAAAATCAACATATGAAAAAAACAGAACAATCAGAAGCGCCGGTTAGCTGGTCGGAGAGTACGTTGGCCAACGATCCGCCGCTGCGGGCGGTGCGCGCCTTCGAGGCGATCGCACGCCTGGGCAGCGTGACCCTGGCGGCGCAGGAGCTGGCGATATCGCCTTCGGCGGTCAGTCATCAGCTTAAGGTGCTGGAGGGCTATTTGCAGATCCCGCTCACCGAACGGCAGGGGCGGCGGCTGACTCTCAGCCAGCAGGGGCGGGAGTATTATCGCTCGATCCGCGCGGCGTTTAACGTGCTGCGTCAGGCCACCGAGCATCTGGTCGAGCAGGTGCAAACCCAGCAGGTGACGATCAGCCTGATCCCGCTGTTTGGCATGGGCTGGTTTATTCCCCGCCTGCCGTCGTTCGTGCACGCGAACCCGCATACCGAAATCAACGTGGTTTATGCTAACCACCGCAACTATCTTAGCGACGCTTCCGATATGTCGATCCGCTTTGGCAACGGTCACTGGGTGGGCTATCAAAGCGAAAAGCTGATTTCCGGCAAAATGGTGCCGGTATGCAGCCAGGCCTTTTTGCGCCTGCACGGGCATATTGATACCCCGGAACAGCTGTTGCAGATGCCGCTACTGCACGATGAGGAGCGCACGACCTGGAATCAGTGGTTTGTGCAGCAGGGCGTGAAGCGCCCGCCGCGCTCGACCGGGCCGCTGTTTGAGGATGGCCTGTTGACCCTGGCTGGCGTACAGGCAGGGCTGGGCTGCGCGCTCATGCGCGAGCCGCTGATCGCTCCCTATCTGAAGCGCGGTGAGCTGGTGAAAATCTTCGATGCGGCAATTGATGATGGCCGGGATTATTATCTCTGCGTGCGTCAGGATAGCGAGATGACCCCCAACGGTAAGCTATTGCAGAGCTGGCTACGCCAGCAGGCCCTCGGTTGATATTTACTTAAGAATTTACTTAATCCAGTTCACACTTTTGTTCGGTCGCCATTGTCATTACGCAGGGGCGCTTAGATAATCCGCCGAAATAACCCATTTTTATGATGGCGTGCTACTGCGAAAGCAGGCAAGACCAAAATAGAAATGCTCTCCCGCCAAGGGGAGCGTCTCTGTTTTGGTCTTTTTTTTTGCCCCAACACCAGGGAACACTATGAACTATAACGAAACAGCAGACAAAATCCTCCACGCGGTGGGCGGTGCGGAAAATATCCGCATGCTCACCCATTGCGCGACCCGGCTGCGCATGGAGTTCAATGACCGCGCAAAGGTTAACGATGCGCAGATTGGCTCCCTCCCCGGCGTGATCAGCGTGGTGGAGAAGGGCGGCCAGTTCCAGATTGTGATCGGCAACGAGGTGCAGCAGGTTTACCGACGGCTCAATAAGGCGCTGCCGGAGAAGAAAGGCCCGGCAGGCGGCGATAAAAACGCGAAGCCGGCCGGCATCGTCGCCCGGATTATCAGCGTCATTTCGACCACCTTTACCCCGGTGATCCCGGCGATTACCGGCGCGGGGATGATTAAAGCGCTGCTGGCCATTCTCAAGCTCACGGGGGTGATTAGCGAAACCAGCTCGACGTATCAGCTGCTGAATATTATTGCCGACGCCGCCTTCTTCTTCCTGCCGGTGCTGCTGGCCTACGGCGCGTCGCTGAAGTTTGAATGCAATCCGATTCTGGCGATGACCCTCGCGGGCGTGCTGCTGCATCCGGGCATCGGCCAGATGCTGGCGGCCGGTAAAGCGGTCGATTTTGTCGGCATCAACGTCCTGCTTTCCGATTACGCCGGTTCGGTGCTGCCGATTATTCTGACCGTGTGGCTGATGTCGTGGGTGGAGCGCTTCGCCGAAAAAGTGTCGCCATCGATTATCAAGTTTTTCGTTAAGCCGATGCTGATCCTGCTGATTACCGCGCCGCTGGCGCTGGTGGTGGTCGGCCCGGCGGGCATTTTGCTTAACGATCTGGTCGCCGCCGGGGCGGGCGCTATCGACCGCCACGCCAGCTGGTTAATCCCGATGCTGATGGGCACCCTGCAGCCCTTCCTGATCATTACCGGCACCGCCTGGGCGATGACGCCGATCGCCACGGGTCAGCTGAGTAAAAGCGGTTACGAGATGATTAACGGCCCGGGGATGCTGGCATCCAACGTGGCGATGGGAGCGGCGACGCTGTGCGTGGCGCTGAAAACCAAAAATAGCAACCTGCGCCAGCTGGCCTCTTCGTCGGGCTTTACCGCGCTGCTGGGGATCACCGAACCGGCGCTGTACGGGGTGCTGCTCAAGTTCCGCCGGGTGCTGATTGCCGCGATGATCGGCGGCGGCTGCGCCGGGGTCTACGCCGGGGTGAGCGGGCTGGTGCGCTACGCGTTTGTCTCGCCAGGCCTCGCTGCGCTGCCGGCGTTTATCGGCGAAAACCCGATGAACATCGTCCATGCGCTGGTGACCTGCGCGATTTCCATCGTGGTGACCTTTACCCTGACCTGGTTTATCGCTTTTAAAGACGTTCCTGAGGAACAAGACGCGGTGAGCGAGACGCCGCAGCCTGCGGTCAGCCCGACAAGCGAGGGGGAGACCGAAGTATTCAGCCCGCTGCGCGGCCAGGTGGTGGCGCTCAGCGACGTGAACGACGACGTCTTTTCCGGCGGCCTGCTGGGCGAGGGGCTGGCGATTCGTCCCGAAGAAGGGGTACTGCGCGCGCCGTTTAGCGGCACGGTAATGATGTTTCTGCCCTCCTGCCACGCCGTTGGCCTGCAGAGCGACAGCGGTCTTGAGCTGCTGATCCATATCGGTATCGACACCGTCAATCTTAACGGCCAGCACTTTAGCTCTACGCTGAAGGTGGGTGATAGGGTGGAAGCGGGACAGGCGCTGATCCGCTTTGATATTCCCGCCATCGAACAGGCCGGATACGACCTGATTACCCCGGTGATTGTGGTCAACGGCGACGCGCAGCGCGCTCTGCGCCTCACCGCCGCCGCGCAGGTGGATTACGGCGAACCCCTGATGGTGCAATCCGCTAAGGAGGCGCAGGTATGATTTATCAACAGCAGGCCCGGTTCCCGGACGGTTTTCTGTGGGGCGCCTCCACCTCGGCCTATCAGGTTGAGGGCGCGTGGAATGAAGACGGTAAAGGGCCGTCGGTAGTCGACATGCTTAGCCATCCGCCGGGAACGGCGGACTTCCGCATCGCCAGCGACCACTATCATCGCGTAGAGGAGGACGTCGCGCTGATGGCGCAGATGGGGCTGAAGGCCTACCGTTTTTCGGTGGCCTGGTCGCGAGTGATACCTGACGGCGATGGCCCGGTGAATCCGGATGGGCTGGCCTTTTATCACCGCCTGATCGACGCCCTGACGCGCCACGGGATCACCCCCATCGTGACGCTCTACCACTTCGACCTGCCGTGGGCGCTGGAGCTAAAAGGCGGCTGGCTGAACCGCAAAACCGGGGAGGCATTCGTGCGCTATGCCAGGCTGCTGTTCAGCGAATTTGCCGCCAAAGTTCCGCTCTGGCTGACCATCAACGAACAGAACACCATGATCCTGCATCCCGGCGCGATTGGCGTGCCCGCCGATCGTGAACTGCCGGATAAGAAGGCGCTGTACCAGCAGAATCACCAGATGATGCTGGCCCAGGCGCAGATCTTCGCCCTGTGCCACCGTGAGTTCCCCGGGCTTCGCATCGGCCCGGCGATAAACACCACGTCGATGTACGCCGAAAGCTGTAAGCCGGAGGACGCCATCGCCGCGCATAACTGGGAGACGCTGCGCTGCTGGAGCTTTTTGGATGTTGCGGTGCATGGGCGCTACAACGCCCTGGCGTGGGCCTATATGCAGGATCGCGGCCTTGCGCCGGAGGTGCAGCCGGAAGATGCGCTGATTTTGCAGCAGGGGAGGCCGGACTTTATCGCCATTAACTACTACTCGACCGCCACCATTGCCGCCAGCCGGGGCGACGGCGGCGACGTTGCGCCCCGCGCGGGCGATCAGCAAATTATGCTGGGCGAAGAGGGGGTTTATCGTCCGGCGGAAAATCCGTGGGTTGGCAAAACCCCTTACGGCTGGGTTGTTGACCCGGTGGGGCTGCGCCTGACGCTGCGTAAAGTGTGCGAGCGCTACGGACTGCCGATTCTGATTAGCGAAAACGGGATGGGCGCGCCGGACAAACTGGAGCATGACGGGACGGTAAATGACGACTATCGCATCGCCTTCTTACAGGCGCATATCGAGCAAATGCGGCTGGCGATAGCCGACGGCGTTGAGCTGATGGGCTACTGCCCGTGGGCGGCGATTGACGTGGTCAGCACTCACCAGGGATACGCCAAGCGCTACGGTTTTATTTATGTCGATCGCGGCGAGGATGACCTGAAGCGCCTGCAAAGGATCCGCAAACGCAGCTTCTGGTGGTATAAGGATGTCATCGCGCAGAACGGCAACCACGACGAGTCGCAGAGATGATTGTTCAGAAGGTGCTCAATAATAGCCTCGTGCTCTCTATGGACGACGATAACAGGGAGGTTATCGTCATGGGGAAAGGCATTGGTTTCAATAGCAGACCCGGGGACGAGATCGCCCCGGAGAAGATAGAGAAGCTGTTCGTGACCCAGACGCTCGGCGCGCGCAGCGGCTATCTTGAGGCGCTCTCCGCCATTCCGGATGAGGTCATCGAAATGGCGGCGATGATTATTTCCCGCGCCAATCTGCAGCTCGCCGGCAAGGTTCGCGAGCAGATTTTCTTTACCCTCGCCGACCACCTGACCTTTGCCATCGAGCGCAGCCGTAAAGGGATCGCCATTCAAAATCGCCTGCTGCCGGAAGTCAGGCGTTTTTATCCGCAGCAGTTCCGCGTCGCCAGCGAGGCGGTGACGATTATTCGCCAGCAGTACGGGATTGAACTGCCGGAGGAGGAAGCCGGGAATATCGCCTTTCATCTGGTAAACGGCCAGAGCGAGGGCGACGACGTGGCGCAGACCATGCAGTCGGTGAAAATGCTGAAGGATATTTTTAATCTCGTGCAGTACCACTTTAAGCAGCAGATAGACACCGAATCGATAAACTACTCGCGCTTTCTGGTCCATATGCAGTTTTTCCTCCAGCGTTTACAGGAGGGGGAGCTGGACGGCGCGCGGGACAGTTTTCTGCTGGTGCAGGTGATTAAGGCGTATCCGGACGCATACCGCTGCGCGCTGCTAATCCGCGATTACGTCAAAGCCCAGCTCGATATCACCCTCGGCGGCAACGAGCTGCTGTGGCTCACCGTTCATCTGGTGCGGATCGCGGGACTGGATGCGTGATTGTGTTCTTTTAATGGGGCGTAATAGCTATTTCTGTTTTTTTTATGGGACATGAGCTCTTTGGAATGACTGAGTTGGCTCATTTGTAGTGTTCTATAAACAGGTTATAATCGCTAACTACGTTCTATTAATAAGACAAGAGAAGCATTATGGCAAAGCCGTCAACCCGAACCTACTCTCGTTACAGTCGCGATGCAGCACGGTTGCTGGGAATGATGATCCGCACCGCACGCATAGAATCCAGACTCACTATCGAGGAGCTGGCAGAACGTGCTGGCGTGTCGCGTGGGCTGGTTTATCGTGCTGAGGAAGGCGATATGGGATGTGCGATTGGCGCGGTATTTGAACTGGCGACAATAGTGGGCGTGCCGCTGTTTACGCCAGATCGTTCTGCTCTGGCGTTACATATTGCTAATGCAGAGAAAACGCTGTCATTAATGCCGCGTGCGGTTCATCACTCAAGGAAGGTGATAAATGATGACTTCTGAGAATAGCCTTGAGCAAGTGTATGTCTGGATCTGGCTGCCTGGAGCAACAGAACCCGTTGTCGCCGGAGTGTTAAGCAGAGACAACGGTCGGTTTATTTTCAACTACGGCCGCAGTTATCTGGAGCGGAAAGAGGCGATAGCGGTTTATGTGCCGGAGCTTCCTTTAGTCAGAGGCGCAATTGTACCTGCCCCTGGTTTGCAAGTGAAGTGGACAGAAAACTCTTCTGGGGAAGGATGTTTTTTAATCCTTTCATATTTGAAGGCGCGCCAGAAGAGATTTTGAGACTACGTAAGTCGTGGCTTTAATGCGTCCGGTGCCACTGCATTTTCAACGCGGCAAGACAAATAGTCCGTTAACGCGTTTCGATAACCTTTTAAACCTCCGTAGTATCACCGATGCCGAAACTGCAGCGTCGCCGGCAGGTAGCGCTGTAGCGGCTCAGGCGCATTGCCGTCAATCAGCTGGCTGATTAAATCGTAGCAGTGCCAGGCCAGCTGGCGGTTGTCCTGCTGGACGGTATCAATACGCAGCGACAGCGAATCGTAGAGATAGTGATCGTCAAAACTTGCCAGGTGGATGTCTGAATCCAGTAAATGGTGCTGGCTCATATAGCGCAGCACCCCTTCCAGCAGACCACAGGCGGCGGTAAACAGCGCCTTTGGCGGCCGGCCCAGGCGCGCGCAGAGGGCGGCGAACATCTCATAGCCGGAGCTGGGGTGATAGTTGCCGTTGATCACCCACTCCGGGCGCAGCGCAATGCCCGCCTGAGTCAGACCCTGCGTAAACCCGGCCAGGCGATCGCGGGAGGGCGACAGACGCGGCTGGCCGCCTAAAAACCAGAACTCATCGTGATGCTGAGGCGCGATGCGGGAAATCAGCTCCGCCGTCGGGGTAATCGAATCGGTCATCACCAGCGGCAGCGCGCTTTCAGTAGGACAGCGGTCAAACAGCACCACCGGCAGCTGTTCGCTGAGCTTCAGGTAGTCGGCATCGCTGTGCATACAGGAGGCGACGATCAGGCCGTCGACCTGGCGGGCAATCATGTTATTGACCACCATGCTCTCCTGACCGGGGTTTTCATCGGTACAGGAGATCAGCAGCTGGACGCCCGCTTCGCGGCACAGCATCTCCAGCTCATGGGAAAAGACCGCAAAGCCGTAGTTGGTGATCTCCGGCACCACCAGGCCGATGGTGTGGCTGCGGTTATCGCGCAGCGAGCGGGCGTGAATGCTCGGCTGATAGTGCTGCTCGCGGGCAATCGCCAGCACGCGCTCGCGCGTTTCCTGCGCCACGCGCAGCTCCTTGCCACGACCGTTCAGCACCAGGCTGGCGGTCGCTTTGGAAACGCCCGCCAGTTCGGCGATATCTTTAATGGTTACGCGTTTGGTTTTCATTACGACGCCATGAGCCTGAAAGCAAAACGCTTATTCTATCATGCATGTTCGCAGCGGCCAGTAGCAGAATGCATCCGGCGCGCTGCCGGAGAAAATCAGCTGCGCCGGATAATCCGGGAAGCAGCGGCTGCTCATCACCCCCTCGCCGTCGTTGATGAAAATCTCCACGCTCGACCGATCGATGAAAATCCGCAGCGAGCGCACCTCGCCGCGCCAGTAGCGATAGTGCATTTCGTCGCTGGCGAGGCTGCGTCGCGCCAGACGGATACCGCTGGCGTCGCGCTCCAGGGTTAACGCGCCGCCGAAATCAAGGCTTAGCGCGTCGTCGCCGGCGGTTTGCAGCGCGATTTCCATCGGCGCCAGCGGCAGTGCGTTCCCCTGCCAGCCGTGCGCCTCCCCGCGCAGGGCGGTCAGCTCGCGCAGCGGATGCTGGTAGAGCCGGCCGTCGATAAATTCCAGCTCGCGCAGGCAGGTCATCTGGTGGATCCAGCCGCTGGCAAGCGTCGGCTGAAGCATCTCTTCGCCGTCCGGGACGCCCATCCAGCCGACCAGCAGGCGGCGGCCATCGCTGGTGTGCATGGTTTGCGGGGCATAAAACTCAAACCCTGCGTCCAGCTCGTGCAGCTCGCCGTGTTTGAACGCGGCGCGATGGTCGTCGAAACTACCGGCCATCCACACCGCCGGATAGGTATTGAGGAAGCGCTCTTCTTCGCGGGCAATCCCCTGCGGGCAGCAGATCAGAATATGCTGGTCGCCGAGCGGAAACAGATCCGGACACTCCCACATATAGCCGGCGTCGTCGAGGCCATTGAGGCCGTAGCCGGCGATTTCGCCCTCGCTGCGCCACTGATGAAGGTCCGGGGAGCTGAACAGCAGCACCTTACCGCGCTTTTGCCGATCCTGCGCACCCAGTACCATGTACCAGCGGTCTTTATGCCGCCAGACCTTCGGGTCGCGCACGTGGCCGGTATAGCCCTCCGGCAGCGGCAGGACCGGACCGATTTTGCGGAAGGTACCGTCGGCGTTTTCCGTCGCCAGGCACTGCCACGCGGTTCGGCCGCCGTCGTCAAACTTCACGTTGCCGGTATAGCACAGGGTGAGCGTACCGTTGTTATCCACCGCGCTGCCGGAGTAGCAGCCGTTGCGGTCGTACTCTTCATCCGGCATCAGCGCAATAGGCTCATGCCGCCAGCGCAGCAGATCCTCTGAACTCCAGTGCGCCCAGCACTTGAACTTATGATCGCAGGCGAGCGGGTTCCACTGGTAGAACAGATGATAGCGCCCGGCAAACTCGACAAAGCCGTTGGGGTCGTTCATCAGCCCGGTCACCGGCGCATGGTGCCAGCGTGGATAATGGCTATCGGCCAGCGCGCGCGGCTGGCCCTGCATAACGGCCTGCAAAATCGCAGGCAGACGTGATGGTAGTGACATTATTCAGCGTCCGTTTTGTATTTCAGCAGCAGAGAGACGACGAAAGCGACGCCAAAGGCGATGACCATGCCGATAATGTAGTTCAGCAGCGAGCTGGCCTGCACGATGGCCATGCCGGGAATCGCCGTCAGGCCGACTGCGGTCATATAGACGTGCACTGACACGACCCACGCGCCGCCCGCCGCGCCGCCGATCAGCGCCGCGATAAACGGCTTCATGAAGCGTAAGTTGATACCAAAAATCGCCGCCTCGGTGATGCCCAGCATAGCGGAAAACGCCGAGGGCAGCGCGATGGCTTTGATTTTGACGTCTTTGGTTTTAAACCATACCGCCAGGCAGGCGCCGCCCTGGGCGACGTTGGCCATGGACCAGATCGGCAGCAGGAAGTTGACCCCGATGGACGGGTTGCCCAGCAGCCCGGCTTCGATGGCGTGGAAGCTGTGGTGAATACCGGTAATGACGATAACCGAATAGAGACCGCCAAACAGCAGCCCGGCCAGCCAGCCGGCGTGGCTAATCAGAGTGCTGAGGACAAACGAAATGCCGTCGCCGAGCGCGCGACCGGCCGGGCCGATAATCAGCAGGGCGATAAAACCGGAAATAATCACCGTCAGGAACGGCGTCAGGATCAGGTCCAGGGCATCGGGGATCGCGCGGCGCAGCTGCTTCTCAACGATGCTCATAAACCATACCGCCAGCAGCACCGGGAACACCGTCCCCTGATAGCCGATCATGGCGATTTCGAGGCCGAAGAAGTTCATGGTATGGAAACCGGCGGCCACGCCCCAGGCGTTAGTCAGCGCCGGGTGGGTCAGAATGCCGCCGAGCGTCGCGCCGAGATAGGGGTTACCGCCGAATTCGCGGGCCGCGGTAAAGCCAATCAGGATCGGCAGAATGATAAACGCCGCCGAACTGCACATATCCAGCATGATGTAGAGGGCGTTGCTCGGGTCAACCCAGCCGTAGGTTTTGACCATCCCCAGCAGGCCCATCAGCAGGCCGGAGGCGACGATAGCCGGGATAATCGGTACGAAGATGTTCGACAGCAGGCGCGCGATGCGCTGGAAAGGATTAAGCTTTTTCGCCGCGATGTCGGCGGCCTCCGATTTGCTGGATTCGCTTATACCTGCCGCCTGAATAAAGGCGGCGTAGACTTTATTCACCACCCCTGTGCCGAAAATAATCTGCATCTGCCCGGCATTGCGGAAACAGCCCTTAACCCCTTCAATTTTACCGATAGCCTGCTGGTCGGCCAGCGCGTCATCGACCAGCACCAGGCGCAGGCGTGTGGCGCAGTGCGCGGCGCTGGCGATATTTTCCTTGCCTCCCAGAAGCGGAAGCAGCGAGCGGGAAATCTGTTCAAAATCCATAGTACCCTCTGAATGCGTAAAAAAATTCGTGTTGTCGTCCCGCGTTAACGGGGGCGCAGTCTCTGCGTCGTTATTGTGTCCGGGGCGATGAAAGGCGCGTCGTCGCCCCGGAGGGGCCTGTCGTCAGGCATTCACCGTCAGAACCAGGTTTCCATCTGCATACCGAACGACCATTCGCCGCCCGAGGTAAAACCATTGCTGCCCAGCGCGTCATCGCTGGCGTAATTATTCAGTTTTTTGCTCCAGTCCATCCACGAGGTGTAAAGGCGGATTTCAGGGCGGCTGAAGAAATCACCGATGCTGCCGACCTTAAATGTCGGGGCGAAGGTGAGCTTGTAGAAGCTACCGTTTACCGCATGACGATCGTTATAACCTTCGGGTTTGAGATCCATATACTGGTAGCTGCCTTCGTAAGCGAGAGCGAAGTTCTGGTTGATCTCCTGGATCAGGCGCATGTTGAGCGTGGCCCACTGATAGCTGTCGCCATCGGCATAACGGCCTTTACTGCTTTGCGCCAGGATCGCCGGGGCGATAGACCAGTTTTCGCTGAGCGGGGTGGTGCCATAGCTGGCGAAGCGCCAGGTGTTGGCTCCCGACCGTAGCGCGCCGTCAGAGCCGATACCTTTAACTTCCGCGCCCAGGCCGTGACCGTAGAGCAGGGCGGTTTTGCTGGTGCCTTCACGCAGACCGTAAAAACTGTCGTTGTGCAGGCCGAGCAGCGTATGTACCCCGGTATTTGCCGCATCGCCTTTGACCGGGTTACCGTTGGTATCCTGACGGTCGTCGTTGTCTTTTGCCCGCATCCCGCTGACCATCACCTGCACCGGACCGATGAAGTTGTTCATGCTGAGGATATAGTTCTGCACGCTGTTGCTCGAGTCAGCAATATCGCCGAAATTGCGCCCGTAAAGCGAGAGGTTGCTGCGGATGCTGTCGTTCCACCTGACGTCGTAAATACCGCCGCCGGTACCGGCGAGGAACACAACGTCAGAGTCAATCCAGTGAATATCAAAGTTGTCGCGGTCGAAGCGTTTCCCGGCCCACAGGGTGGAGCCTTTAAACGCCCCTGTGAAGGTGGGCAAGTTGCCCAGTTCGACAAAGGCCTGACGAACGTTCAAATCGCTGCTGCTTGCCGTCCAGTCGTTATAAGTGGTTTGTCCGTCGGCGACCATCACTTTGAAACGGGTCGTCGCGCCATTATCCAGGGTCTGCTTGTGTTCAAGGTTCATTTCAACATAGGTATCGGCCTGGTTTCCCAGACGACCGATAGCCCCGCCGGTTTCCCCCGCTGGCGTCATGTAGGCGCCGGATTTGGTGCTGGCGGCGGAATCATTCATTATCACGCCGGAGCGGGCGTAGCCGTGAAACTCAAAGCCGCTTTTCTCATCGGCCTTCTTCTCGAGTTTGGCGGTACGTTGAACCACTTCCTGCGTCGTGTCCTGATTTTTCTGCTGCTGCGCGGTGAGCTGCTGGACCTGTTTCTCCGCCGACTCGGCGCGGTTTTCCGCAGTTTGCGCCCGGTTTTCCGCCTCCTGCAGGCGTTTTTCCAGGGCGATCAAACGGGCTTCGATCGTGCTGAGATCCGTTTGCGCGTGGGCTGAGGCGGCGCCGGTTAGCAAAGCGATAAGGACGGCGAGTGTGCTTTTTTTATACATGCTGGTTGCATCCCGAAAGGAAAATGTAAAATGTCATTTTTTGCTAAACCGGTTTAGGCGCTATGTTAAGCATGACCCTTAACATTTTGAAATGGATTTTGCTAAACCGGTTTAATAAATGTGATGGATGCAACAAAGTGGGCCGCGCGCGGCGGCCTGAAGGATCAAAACTGGCGATTAAGATCGCGCTGGTATGGCAGGGCGGTCATGGCGCCTTTCGCCGTTGTCGCCAGGGCGCCGCAGGTTTGCGCCAGCGTGAGCGTCGGTTCCAGCGCAGCGATATCCGTCGGCATCCCGTTGGCAGCAAGGCTTGCGAGCAGTCCGGCGACAAATGCGTCGCCCGCGCCGGTGGTGTCCACGCTGACAACGGGCTTGGCGCTGAAATGGGTAAACTGCTGCTGAAAGGCGGCAAGTACGCCGGCTTTGCCCTGGGTCACCAGCAGCAGTTCAGGCTGATAGCGTTCGGTCACGCTGGCGATTCCGTAGGCTAAATCATCACTGCCGCTGATGAATACCAGCTCCTCTTCCGACAGCTTCACCACGTTGGCCATGCGCAGGGCGCGATCGAGGCAGGCGTGCAGCAGCTCCTGATCCTGCCAGAGGTCCGGGCGGATATTGGGGTCAAAGCTGACCCGGCCGCCGGCATGTTTGATGCTTTCCATCGCCGAGAAGGTGGTGCTGCGGCTGGGCTCGGCGCTGAGCGCGATGGAGCAGACGTGCAGCCACTGGTTGGCGGTAAACTGCGGCAGGTCTTCTTCCGCCAGGAACAGGTCCGCGCTGGGGCGCACCATAAAGGTAAAGGTACGTTCCCCCTGATCGTCCAGGTCGACCACCACGGTGGAGGTACGGTGCTGGCCGTCGAGGCGCATATGGCTGACGTCGACCTGCTCCTGTTGCAGGATATGGCGCATAAAGCGGCCAAACGGATCGTCGCCGACGCGGCCGATAAATCCGCTGTCGCCGCCAAGGCGGGCGATACCGACCGCCACGTTAGCCGGGGCGCCGCCGGGGCAGCGCAGCAGGCGGCCTTCGCTCTCCGGCAGCAGGTCCACTACCGCGTCTCCCAGAACCCAAACTTTTGCATTCATGTTGAAAATTCTCCATAGCTAAACTTAATTAAACCGGTTTAGCACATTAAAGCATAGCGACAGAATGAGGGGAACGTCACGGGCGGAAAAGTGCCAATCAGGGCATAAAAACGTGAGCTGGTTAGCAAAAGAGCGATGATTCGGCCAGGCGGGAGGGGCTTCCGGTGGCGGCGGGCGAGATGGCGGCATAACGCGGTAGGCCGGAGAGGCGCAGCGCGCCGCCTCCGGCAAAGCCCTGGAGAGAGGGGATCTCAGGGCTTGATGTTCAACGCCGCAGCCGCTTAAGCCCTAAGCCCCCGCCGCCAGACCGTCGATAATCACCTGCATCACCCCCTGAGAACAGGGCTCGATGCGCCCGCGCACGCCGTAAACCGCCGCCAGAGCCTGCGGGGTAATCACCTCGGCCGGCGCGCCGTCCCCCAGCAGTTGTCCCTCTTTCAACATCAGCACGTGATCCGCGTGGCGCAGGGCGATATTGATGTCGTGAACCACCACCAGCGTGATGATGTTGCGCCTCTGCGTCTCCTCACGCACCAGATCCATCACGTGGAACTGATAGTTTAAATCCAGCGCGCTAAGGGGCTCATCCAGCAGCAGCAGGGCTGGCTGACGGATAAGCGATTGCGCCAGGCCGACGAGCTGCTTCTGCCCGCCGGATAGCCGGTCGAGGTAGCTCAGCGCCAGATGTTCAATGCCTAGCTGGCGCAGCAGCGACATCACCTGCGCCTGATTTTCCGGGCTGTGCGCTCCTCCGGCGGCGCGTTGAGCGACAATAATCGACTCCAGCACCCGCAAGTGCACGCCGGCGGGCAGCGTCTGCGGCAGGTAGACCACTTTTTCCGCACGCCGGGCAAAGGGGAGGGCAAGCAGATTCTCACCGTCCAGCGACAACTCGCCCGCGGACGGCCCCAGCCCGGCCATCGCCCGCATCAGGGTGGATTTCCCGCTGCCGTTGGGGCCGAGCAGCGCGGTGATTTTACCGCGCTGCAGCCGCGGTACCGTCAGGTCGCGAATCACCTGACGTCTGGGATAACCGGCGCTGAAATGGGTCAGCGCCAGTCCGGATACAACATGGCTCATACGTGCCCCCGATGGCGCAAAATGATGCTCAGGAAAAAAGGCACCCCCACCAGCGAGGTGACGATGCCCACCGGAATCACTGCGCCGGGAATCAGGTTTTTTGCCGCAACCGAAGCCAGCGACAGGACGAGGGCGCCGATTAACGCGCTGGCCGGCAGGTAAAAGCGGTGATCTTCGCCGAAAACCAGCCTGGCGATATGCGGCGCCACCAGGCCGATAAAACCGATTGGGCCAACGAACGCCACCGAAATCGCCGACAGAACGCTGATGCGCAGCAGGGTGGTCAGGCGCAGGCGGCGCACGTTGATGCCGAAGCTGACGGCCCGGTCCTCGCCGAGGCGCAGCGCGGTCAGCTTCCACGCGCTGCGCATTGATAGCGGCATGACGACCGCCAGTATCGCAAGCAGGATCCCCACCTTTTGCCATGAGGCGCGGTCAATGCTGCCCATCGTCCAGAACACCAGCCCCTGGAGGGTATCTTCATTGGCGACAAACTGCAGCATCGATACCAGCGCATTGAAGGTAAACACCAGCGCGATCCCGAACAGAATGACGCCGGAGGTGGCGACCTGGGTCCAGCGCGTAATGCCGTCCAGCAGCAGCGCCGCCAGCAGAGCGAAGATAAAAGCGTTGGCCGAGACAAACCACTGGCCGGGAATGCCGGGAATCCCTATCCCCAGCACGATAGCCAGCGCCGCGCCGAATGCCGCCGCCGAGGAGACGCCGAGCGTAAACGGGCTCGCCAGCGGATTGTTAAGGATGGTCTGCATTTCCGCCCCGGCGAGGCCGAGAGCCAGGCCGACGACGATCGCCATCAGCGCATAGGGCATGCGGATATCCCAGACGATCGCCCGCGTCCCGGCGCTGGCGCTGGCCGGGTCGGTAAGGGTTTGCCAAAGCGCCTGCAGCGACAGGCCGGATGGTCCCATCACGAAGTCGAGCAGCAGCGAGGCGACAATCAACAGCGTCAGCAGCAGCAGCATGATGGCGCGGCGGCGCACAATGTGACGGTAGTTTGCCATTACGTCACGGCTATCGACGCCGAACGCGACGATATCGGATTCAGGAGAGAGACTCATGGCTAATTACTCACCTTGTTGCCAGGAAAAAACAAACGGCAGATCGGGAAGGGTGGTGAAATGACGGACAATGTAGTGCCAGCTATCGTCAGGGTTGAGGTCGCTGAAGGTCTGGGGATAGATATCCTTCGCCAGATACGCCATACCGACGATATTCCACGGATGGTTGTAGAAGTGGTGGTAAATGCCGTAAGCGCGTTTTGCTTCAATCGTCGGGATGTTGCTCACGCCGGTGCGCGACAGCAGCCGCTCCGCCTGACGATTGACCTCCTGGGGATCGGCCTGTAAACCGAGCGGCAGCACCTGGCTATTCCCGCGTTTTGAACCGGTCATAATATAGGCATCCGGCTTCATGCTAATCACTTTTTCCAGCGACACAAAGCCGGAAGCGCCCGGCAGCAGCTGCGAGCCGATATTGTTCGCGCCGACGGCTTCGACCAGACCACCCCAGCCGTTGTGGCCGTGGGTAAAGCAGCAGGCATCGCTATTACCCGCCAGCGCCTCGACAAAAACGTTAGCCTTCGGCGTGATGTTCGCGGTTTTCTGGCGGATGGCGTCCAGCTGCTGACGGTAATAGTCGGTATAGGCTTTGGCGTTTTCTTCACGGTTAAGAACTTTCCCCAGCAGATCGATACTCGGGGCGGTGTCTTTGCCGGGGTTGATTTCATAATCGACGAACAGCACGGGAATATTCAGCGCGCTGAGCTTGCTGATGACACCGCTCTCCTCCAGCGCGGGCTTCGCGCGAAGCTGGGCGATCATCAGGTCCGGCTGGCGGGAAATGACGCTCTCAAGGTCAACGTTGCCCTTATCGCTAAAGCCCATATCGAGGATCTGAGCGGATTGCGGCCACTTCTCTTGCAGCATTTTCCAGGTATTGATGTCCTGTTTTCTGGCCAGGTTATTCCATGCCACGACGCGCCTGAAGGGGTTGTCGCGGTCGAGCAGGGCCATGGCCATAATATCGCGACCATCCTGCAGGATAATGCGCTGTGGCTCATGCTGGAGCGTAATCGCGCGGCCGTCGAGATCGGTGACGGTGAGCGGATATTGCGCGGCAAAGCTACAGAGAGGAGTGGAAATCAGGGCAGTAAGGATGAACGAACCTACTGATTTTCTTGCCATAATATGCGTTCCGTTTGCTAATTTATAAATATAATGATTCTGAGAATTATTCTCGTGTAAACATAAACGGCAAGTATATCAACGGCAAATGACTTAAAATGTAACAAATTTGTTGGAATTTATTCGCGCATTCAGAAGCGGGACGCGGCAGACCAAAAGTCGATAGAAAAGTCCGAAATCAGTTTTAAGAACAATCCCTAAAGCCAGGCGGTAAAATCTTGTGCCATGCTAAATGCGACTCATAACATTAAGTTCGTTAGCGAGAGAGGACATTATGAAAAAAGCAATGATTGCGTTATCTGCGATTCTGGTAGCAGCTCCTGTTTTTGCTGCAACAACGACACACGCAACCGACGATACCGTCGCGGCGGCCCATGAAGGGGCGAACACCGCGAAAGAAAAACTGCACGAGGCCCAGCACCAGGGTGAAGAGCAGCAGCTGAAAGCCAAACACGCGGCAGAAGGCAAAAGCGACAGCGTAGGCAGCGAAGTTAGCGAAGGCGCGCAGAAAACCTGGAATAAGACCAAAGAAGGGACTGAGAAGGGCTGGAACGCGACTAAAGAAGGCACCGAAAAAGGCTGGAATAAGACCAAAGAGGTCAGCAAAGAAGGCTGGGATAAAACCAAGCAGGGTGCCGAAGAGCTAAAAACCAAAGTCACTGAGTAATCTCTGGCTATTTTCTAAAAAAGGTCGCGAAAGCGGCCTTTTTTGTTATTTGGTGCGCTTTGTTCAGCGTCGGGATAATATTTTAAAAACGTTATCATGCTCTCTCCCTGGATTTTTAGCCGCACAGCGGCGGCGAATTTATAAGTCCCCGGGAGCACCGGTCGCCAGGTGAACGGGGGGAATGCATGCAGCCAGGACATGCGCCTTAAAAGATGAAAGGTATAAGCCAGGAATTGTCCTGGTTATATTGTTACTCACTATTCCTCCACATTTTCCCGGTACAAAGGAAATATATCAGGAGGTGTATTATGAAAAAGATTCTTTCACTGGCGATTATTCTATCTTGTGCTTTGACTTCCGTCTCCTGGGCGGATGGCCCTGGCGGCAACAACCGCGGTCAGCAGCAGGTCTGGCAGCAAGACGCCGGCCGCGGCGGCCCGGACGGCAACCGTCAGCAGGGGCCGGGCAAGGGGCCGCAGGCCAACAATCATCAGGGTAACGACGATAACCGTGGCCCGTCGCGCGGTGATAAGGGGCCGCAGGGTAACCCTCATCAGGAGCGCCATGAGCGGGACCATTTCGCGTGGAACGGCCATGATTTTCGCAAAGGTCAGCCGGCTCCGGAACGTTATCGCGGCAATGATTACCGGATAAACGACTGGAACGATCGCGGATTACCGGCACCGCCGCACGGGCAGCACTGGTCCTATATTGACGGTAACTATGTGCTGATTGCCGCCGCGACCGGGATTATTACGTCGATCCTGATTAACGGCGCGCTGAGCCACTAACCTTTTCTGCTTTAACCTCGCAACCGCCTCCTCCGGAGGCGGTGCTGTGCACCTGTTCGCGCTACCGATTTCCGCGTCTGCGGGACGGTAGTCCGGCCAGCCTGGCGCTATCGGGCGATGCCCACCTGCCCCTGTTCTCACATCAAATCCGCTTAAAAACCGCAAAGTTGAAAATATCATCCTTGCGCCTCTTCTTTGATGTTTTATCTGCTTATTTAGGCTTTATAAATGAGTATTGTGCTTCATGATTAATAAAAGGCAGAGAATGTAAGACGTTTCCTGGTTCAGGTGATAGTAAAACTCGTCCGCTTCGCCGTTAAATCGCTATGAATAAATCAGATGAAAACCCCGCGCGGAATAAGAAATCCTGCTTGCAATAAACCCTTAGCACGTTAAGTTATTAAAGCTTAGCACTTGATTCTATATCCCGGAGACCGGCATGACCGACTGTGTAATTCCTGAAATTAAAGCTACCGAAGATGAAATGATTGCGATCCGTCATTATTTGCACGCCCATCCGGAATTAAGCCTGGAAGAGTTTAATACCAGCGAGCTGGTGGCCGGAAAACTGACCGAGTGGGGCTATACGGTGACCCGCGGGCTGGCGAAAACCGGGGTGGTAGGAACGTTAAGCAAGGGCGATTCGCCGCGTACTATCGGCCTGCGCGCCGACATGGACGCGCTGCCGATTTTCGAAGCGACCGATCTCCCCTGGGCCAGCACCGTGGCCGGAAAAATGCACGCCTGCGGCCACGACGGCCACACCACCATTCTGCTGGCGGCGGCGAAATATATCGCCTCGCCGGCCTGCCAGTTCAACGGCACGGTACACCTGATTTTCCAGCCCGCGGAAGAAGCGATCGGCGGCGCGGATTTAATGATCAAAGACGGCCTGTTTGAGCGCTTTCCCTGCGAGCGCATCTTCGGCCTGCATAATATGCCGGGCCTGCCGGTGGGGAAAATCGGCTTTTACGCCGGGAATTTTATGGCCTCGGCGGATACGGTAAAAATCACCATTACCGGCTACGGCGGCCACGGCGCGCATCCCGAGCGCACCGTCGATCCCATTGTTACCGGCGCGGCGCTGGTGATGAATCTGCAAAGCATCATTGCGCGTAACGTACCGCCGGGCGAAACCGCGGTGGTGAGCGTTGGCACCTTCCAGGCGGGTATCGCCTCCAACGTCATCCCTGAGAACGTGGTGATGGAGCTGAGCGTGCGGGCGATGAAGCCGGAAATTCGCGACCTGCTGATTAAGCGGATCAAGGAGCTCGCTGATTTTACCGCCAAAAGCTACGGCGCCAGCAGCGAGGTAGCGGTTTTTGACTCCTATCCGGTACTGACCAACAGCGTCGAAGAGACCGAATTCGCCAAAGCGCTGGCGCTGGACGTCTTTGGCGAGGAGGGCGTGCTGGAATCCATTTCGCCGATGAACGCCAGCGAAGATTTCGCCTTTATGCTCCAGCAGCGCCCCGGCTGCTACTTCCTGCTGGGCAATGGCGAGAAAGGCGGGAAGGGCAGCTGTATGGTGCACAACCCCGGCTATGACTTTAATGATGACATTATTTCTACCGGCGCGACGCTGTTCGCCCGGTTAGTTGAAACACACTGCCGTTGATCTCTGGAGTCCGTAAATAATGAAAAAATCTCTTCTGCTGTGGGTCGCGCTGATGGCCTCAACTTCAGCCCTGGCCGCAGAAAATAAGGAAATTCGCTTTGGCGTCGATCCGACTTTCGCGCCGTTTGAATGGAAAGATCCGCAGGGTAAGCTGGCGGGTTTTGATATTGACCTCGGCAACGCGATTTGCGCCCAGCTGCAGGCGAAGTGCGTGTGGGTGGAAAGCAACTTCGACGGCATTATTCCGGCGCTGAAGGCGCGTAAGTTCGACGCGATCCTCTCCGGCATGTATATGACCGAGAAGCGCAAAGAGCAGATCGGCTTTAGCGACAAGCTGTACAACGGCCCGGTGTTCCTCGTGGCGCGTAAAAACACCCTGGCCGGGAATACCGTCGAGCAGCTGAAGGGCAAAACCATCGGCGTAGAGCAGGGCTCGGCGCAGGAGACTTACGTTAACCAGCACTGGCGCACGGCGGGGATCAATATCGTCGCCTATCAGGGGGCGGATCGCGTGGTTCAGGATCTGGAGTCCGGGCGTATTGACGGCGCGGTGCTTTCCGGGATGATGGCCGACTACAGCTTCCTGCGGCAGCCGCAGGGTAAAGATTTTGCCTTCGTTGGCGGCCACCTGAAGGACGACAAGCTGTTCGGCGCCGGCGCGGCGATTGGCCTGCGCAAGGAAGACGATGCCCTGCGCCAGGAGATAAACGGCGCGATTGCCACTATTCTCGCCGACGGCACCTATAAAAAGTTAGCCGGGAAATATTTTAGCTTTGACGTCTATTCCGGGACATAATGTTGTTATGCATTCAGCGGGCACGGATAGCCCGCTTCAAGCTTCCTTTTCTTACTATCCCGTAATTGTCCTTTTCTGGCCCTCACGGCGTTCCGAAGGATACTGAATATAAGCGATAAGGAGTGAACGGCATGATGACACGTCCCCTGGGCAAAACCGGATTTTCCATCGCCCCGCTGGTGTTTGGCGGTAACGTTTTTGGCTGGACCATCGATGAAAAAACCAGTTTTGCCATTCTTGATGCGTTTATAGACCACGGCTTCGATGCTATCGACACGGCGGATGTTTACTCCCGCTGGGCGGATGGCAACCAGGGCGGCGAGTCTGAAACCATTATCGGCCGCTGGCTACAGGCGCGGCCAGGCATGCGCGATAAGGTAAAGCTCTTCACCAAAGTGGGTTCCGATTTAGGCCTTCCCGGTCATAAAGGGTTGAAAAAAGCCTGGATCCAGCAGGCGGTGGACGACTCCCTGCGACGCCTGAATACCGATTATATTGACCTCTATTTCGCCCACTGGCCGGACCCGGAAACGCCGGTCGCCGAAACCCTCGACGCCTTCCACGCCCTACAGCAGGCGGGGAAAATCCGCGCCATGGGCGCCTCGAACCTCGATGCGCAGCAGCTTTCAGGCGCGCTGGAGGTGTCGCGTAAAAGCGGCCTGCCGGCCTGGCAGGTGCTGCAGCCGGAATACAATCTTTATCATCGCTCGGCTTTTGAGGGCGCGCTCTGCGACCTGTGCATCAGCCGCGATATCGGCGTGGTGACCTACTACAGCCTGGCGTCCGGCTTCCTGACCGGCAAATACCGCCAGCAGTCCGACCTGGCGCAAAGCCAGCGCGGGGGCGGTATCGGCAAATATCTCAATCCTCGCGGGCTGCGTATTGTCGATACCCTGGTTGAAGTGGCGGAGCAAAGCGGCGCTAAACCTGCCGAAGTCGCGCTGGCCTGGCTGATGAGCCGCGACGGCGTGACGGCGCCCATCGCCAGCGCCACCAGCCTCGCTCAGGTGGAGAGCTTTGCTCGCGCCGCCGCGCTGAGCCTGAGCGCCGGGCAGCTGGCGCGTCTGGATACCGCCAGCGCGTAGTGATTGAGGCCGGAGCCTGTCGGGTTCCGGCCTTTTGTCTCTCCGCGTTTTGTTGCGCATGCTTCCTCACCTTCCGCCCAAACCTCTGCGGCGCATCCCTTTCAGCGAAAAATGAAACGTTTTTCCAGACGGCAAAAGCCAGGCTTGATTACGATAAGATAATGCGTATAGTTCTCATTCTTCTTCTTGTTTGCGGTTTTATCAGGAGATAACCTGCGTACGTCGCGGGCTCACAGGGAAACGGCGAAGGCACTGGATGGGGCTCACAGGCGCAAGACCGGAAACGCGAATTTCGGCGGCGGAGTCACTATCGGATCGTTGATTTTGTTCAGGACTGATCTTATGAAACGCACTCTCCCGGCGCTGGCCGTCTCTGCCAACTTAAGCGGCTGCGCCGCACCGGCTTTCCCGCTGCGGAAAACGCTGCTGGCGTTAACCATTGGCGCAATCTCCCATTCGGCAACGGCGGCGGAAAACGTCGCCGAACGCCAGAAAAGCGAAGAAACGATGGTCGTTCAGGCCGCATCCGCCAGCGATTTTAAAGCCGGCGGCGATTTGATAGTGCCCGCCTATCTCGATGGTCAGATAGCCAACGGCGGCCGTCTAGGGATGCTCGGCGAACAAAACGCGATGGACGTTCCGTTTAGCATCATCGGCTATACCTCGAAGCTTATCGAGGATCAGCAGGCGAAAACCATCGCCGATGTGGTCAGCAACGATGCCGGGGTTCAGCCGGTGCAGGGCTACGGTAACTACGCCGAGACCTACCGCATTCGCGGCCTTAAATTTGACGGCGATGATATGACCCTGAGCGGGCTGGCGGGCGTGGTGCCGCGTCAGGTGGTGGATACCGCCATGCTTGAGCGGGTCGAAATTTTTAAAGGCGCCAACGCTCTGCTTAACGGTGCGGCCAGCTCCGGCGTCGGCGGGATGATCAACCTGGAGCCTAAGCGCGCGGAAGATACCCCGACCGCCCGCGTGGGCGTCGACTATACCTCGGATTCTCAGGTCGGCGGTACGCTGGATTTGGGCCGCCGCTTTGGCGACGACAACCAGTTCGGCGCGCGGGTGAATCTGGTGCACCGCGAAGGCGAGGCGGCGGTGGAGAGTGATAAGCGCAGAACCACGCTGGCCTCCATAGGGCTCGATTATCGCGGCGAACGGATGCGCAGCTCGTTTGACTTTGGCTATCAGAAAAAAACCTTCCACGGTAGCCCGATGGGCATCAACATTTCGGGCGTCGATTTTATTCCGCGCCTGCCGGATAACACCCACAACTACACGCAAAAATGGGCTTACAGCGATATCGAAAATGAGTTCGGTATGCTGAGAATGGAATACGACATTGTCGATAAATGGACCGCCTACGCCGCTCTGGGGGCGCAGCATGCCCATGAAATCGGTCTCTATAGCGCCTCGAAGCTGATTGACCGGGCGGGCAACGCCACGGCGGGGCGCCTGGACACCAACCGCTATATGGATACCGCCAGCGGCATGGCCGGGATACGCGGCGAATTCGCCACCGGTTTTGTGTCGCACAAGGTCAACGTCGGCTATTCGGCGAAAACCCAGAACGACAAAACCGCGTGGCGGATGTCGAAGGCGGCGGATAATCCGCTGGTGAATATCTACGATACCCGTCCGGTTGCGCCCCCGGCGAACGCATCATTCGGCGGCGACTATGGCGATCCGCTCACCAGCGGCCGCACCCGTTCCCAGGGCTGGCTGCTGAGCGACACCCTCGGCGTGCTGGACGATACGCTGCTGTTCACCGTCGGCGCCCGTCATCAAAAAGTGGTGGTGCGCAACTACGATAAAGTCACCGGCCTGCAAAGCGATGCGTATGACGATAGCCGCTGGATGCCGACCTATGGCGTGGTCTATAAGCCGTGGCAGGTTCTCTCTTTATACGCTAACCATACCGAAGCCCTGCAGCCGGGCAGCAATGCGCCAACCTCCGCCGCTAACTATGGGGAAAGCGTCGGAATTATTCACTCAAAACAAAACGAAGTCGGGATGAAGGCGGATTTTGGCCGCATTGGCGGCTCGCTGGCGCTGTTTGAAATTAAAATGCCTTCCGCCTTCCTGGATAGCCAGAAACGCTATGGCCTTAACGGCGAGCAGCGCAATCGCGGCGTGGAATTTAACGTTTTCGGCGAACCGCTGTACGGCCTGCGCCTTAACGCCAGCGCGACCTGGCTGAAAGCCGAACTGTCGAAAACCAAGGATGGCGTCAATGATGGTAAAACGGCCATCGGCGTACCGGGCTTCTACGCGGTGCTTGGCGCAGAGTATGACATCAAACCTATCGACGGCCTGACCGCCACCGCACGCCTCAATCACTCGGGTTCGCAGTATGCCGACCAGGCGAACAGCAAGAAGATTGATAGCTTCACGACCCTGGATCTCGGCGTGCGCTATCGTCTGGCGCTTAACGAGAACCAGAATCAGATGACGGTACGCGCGGGCGTCGATAACGTGACGGATGAGAACTACTGGTCCGGCGCGGACGACAGCGGAACCTATCTGTTCCGCGGCGAACCGCGCACGTTCAAGGTTTCGGTCGGCTACGAATTTTAAGGCAAAACCGCAGGAGCGGGCAGGGCGGCTCGTTTCCTGCGGGTTGCGACCGGCCCGGCTTAGTGTTAAAAGGTGCCCCTTCATATAAACACACAGGGGATCGACGTGAAAGACGCGTCAACATCGTCGGATGCCGTAGAGGAAAGCGGCCCGACGCTTCATCGCGGTTTACAGAACCGACATATTCAACTTATCGCCCTTGGCGGCGCCATCGGTACTGGCCTGTTTCTCGGCATCGGGCCGGCGATTCAAATGGCGGGACCGGCCGTACTGCTCGGCTATGCCGTCGCCGGGATAGTTGCCTTTCTAATCATGCGCCAGCTGGGCGAAATGGTCGTCGAAGAACCGGTTTCAGGCTCCTTTGCCCACTTTGCTTATAAATACTGGGGCCCGTTCGCCGGTTTTCTTTCCGGCTGGAACTACTGGGTGATGTTCGTGCTGGTCGGGATGGCGGAGCTGACCGCCGCCGGGATCTATATGCAGTACTGGCTGCCGGATGTGCCGACGTGGATCTGGGCCGCCGCGTTCTTCATCATTATCAACGCCGTAAACCTGGTGAACGTGCGCCTGTACGGCGAAGCGGAGTTCTGGTTCGCGCTGATTAAGGTGCTGGCGATTATCGGCATGATCGGCTTTGGCCTGTGGATGCTGTTCGGCGGACACGGCGGCAGCAAGGCGGGAATCGATAACCTGTGGAAACACGGTGGTTTCTTCGCCACCGGCTGGCACGGCCTGATCGTGTCGCTGGCGGTGATCATGTTCTCCTTCGGCGGACTGGAGCTTATCGGCATTACCGCCGCGGAAGCGCAGAACCCGGAAAAGAGCATCCCGAAAGCGGTTAACCAGGTGGTATACCGTATTCTGCTGTTTTATATCGGTTCGCTGGTGGTTCTGCTGGCGCTCTATCCGTGGGTGGAAATCAAATCCGACAGCAGCCCGTTCGTGATGATCTTTCATAATCTCGACAGCAACGTGGTGGCTTCCGCGCTGAACTTCGTGATTCTGGTAGCGTCGCTGTCGGTTTATAACAGCGGCGTTTACTCAAATAGCCGGATGCTGTTCGGTCTGTCGGTACAGGGCAATGCGCCGAAGTTTCTCGCCCGCGTCAGCAAGCGCGGCGTGCCGGTTAACTCCCTGCTGCTCTCGGGGATTATCACCTCGCTGGTGGTGCTGCTTAACTATCTGCTGCCGCAGAAAGCCCTCGGCCTGCTGATGGCGCTGGTGGTAGCAACGCTGCTGCTGAACTGGATTATGATCTGCCTGGCGCACCTCAAGTTTCGCGCCGCCCAGCGGCGCAAGGGGCGCGAGTCGAAGTTTAAAGCGCTGCTGTCGCCCGCCGGAAACTATATCTGTATCGCCTTTCTGGGGCTGATCCTGGTGCTGATGTGCACGATTGACGGGATGCGCCTGTCGGCGATTCTGCTGCCGGTGTGGATCCTGTTCCTGTTTGTGGCCTTTAAAACCCTGCGCCGTTCGGCGTAGCGCGATCGCCCCGTCGTCCGGCGGGGCATTATCTCTTTTTATTGTGATCTTCTTCGCGCTTAGCGTATTTTGCCCGCGACCTTCTTTTTGTAATCGATTACTTTTTATTTGAGCGTATTTGTAATCGATTACTTTTTGAGGGCGGTCGAAATGGTCACAACAACCGAAGGTCGTGAAAGTCCCCGCGTAGCCCACCGTTTTCTGGTGCCGCGGCTGTCGTTAATGATGTTTATGCAGTTCTTTATCTGGGGTAGCTGGTCGGTGACGCTGGGGCTGGTGATGACCCGCTATGAGATGTCGCTGCTGATCGGCGATGCTTTCTCCGCCGGGCCGATTGCGTCTATTCTCTCGCCGTTTGTGCTGGGAATGCTGGTCGATCGCTTTTTCGCTTCGCAGAAGGTGATGGCGGTGATGCATCTGGCCGGAGCGGTTATTCTGTGGTTTGTCCCGCAGGCGCTGGTGGCGCAAAACGGCGCGCTGCTGATTGGCCTGCTGTTCGGCTACACCCTGTGCTATATGCCGACGCTGGCGCTGACCAACAACATCGCTTTCCACAGCCTGGCGAACGTCGATAAAACCTTTCCGGTGGTGCGCGTCTTCGGCACCATCGGCTGGATTATCGCCGGTATCTTCATCGGCGTCACCGGTATCTCCGATACCACCGGCATTTTTACCCTGGCGGCGCTCTGCTCGGCGGCGTTGGCCGTTTATAGCCTGACGCTACCGCACACGCCGGCGCCGGCGAAAGGGACGCCGGTCCAGTTTCGCGATCTGCTGTGCGCCGACGCTTTCGCGCTGCTGAAAACGCGCCACTTCCTGATTTTCTCCCTCTGCGCGACGCTGATTTCGATTCCGCTGGGGACCTACTACGCCTATACCGCCTCTTATCTGGCGGATGCCGGCATCGCGGACGTCAGCACCGCGATGTCGTTCGGTCAGATGTCAGAAATTTTCTTTATGCTGGTGATCCCGCTGCTGTTCCGCCGCCTCGGGGTGAAATACATGCTGCTGATCGGCATGGCGGCGTGGTTCGTGCGCTACGCCTTCTTTGCGCTGGGGGTCAGCGAAGAGGGGCGCTTCCTGCTCTATCTCGGCATCCTGCTGCACGGCGTGTGCTATGACTTTTTCTTTGTTGTCGGCTTTATCTATACCGACCGCGTGGCCGGTGAAAAAGTGAAGGGCCAGGCGCAAAGCATGATCGTGATGTTCACCTACGGTATCGGCATGCTGCTGGGGTCGCAGATCTCCGGCGCGCTGTACAACCATCTGGTGGCAGGCCAGAGCGTACCGCAGGCGTGGGTGACCTTCTGGTGGATCCCGGCGGTGGCCGCTGCGGTTATCGCGCTGATTTTCCTTTTCTCTTTCCATTACAACGAGAAAGAGCAGCGTTAATTTTTCAGGAGGTGGTATGAAAACAATCAAAGGACCGGGCATTTTCCTGGCGCAGTTTATCGGCGCGCAGGCGCCGTTTAATACCCTGGAGGGCCTGGCGCAGTGGGCCGCCGGTTTGGGCTATCAGGCACTGCAGATCCCCTGTAACCATCCGGCGATTTTCGACGTTGAACGCGCCGCCGCGAGCCAGACCTACTGCGATGAGGTGAGCGGCATCCTGGCGGAACAGGGCCTGGCGATCGGCGAGCTGTCCACCCATCTTGAGGGGCAGCTGGTGGCCGTTCATCCGGCTTATGATACGGCCTTTGACGCGTTTGCGCCCGCCGCGCTGCGCGGTAACCCGCAGGCGCGCCAGCAGTGGGCGGTAGAGAAAGTGCGCCAGGCGGCGGTGGCCTCGGCGCGTCTGGGGCTGAAGGCGCATGCCACCTTTTCCGGGGCGCTGGCGTGGCCTTATTTTTATCCGTGGCCGCCGCATAATCAGCCGCTTCTCGATGAGGCCTTCGATGAACTGGCCCGGCGCTGGCGACCGCTGCTGGACGTTTTTGACGAACAGGGCGTGGATGTCTGCTACGAAATCCATCCCGGCGAAGACCTGCATGACGGCGTGACCTTCGAGCGTTTCTTGCAGCGGGTCGATAACCATCCGCGCTGCAATATGCTCTATGACCCCAGCCACCTTCATCTTCAGCAGATGGACTACCTGGCGTATATCGATATCTATCATTCGCGAATCAAAGCGTTTCACGTCAAAGATGCCGAATTCCGCCGCGACGGGCGCAGCGGGGTCTACGGCGGCTATCAGAACTGGCAGCAGCGGGCGGGGCGTTTTCGTTCGCTGGGCGATGGGCAGATCGATTTCAAAACGATTTTCAGCAAGCTCACCGAGTATGATTTTGACGGCTGGGCGGTGCTGGAGTGGGAGTGCTGCCTGAAGGACGCGGAGGTCGGCGCGCGCGAAGGCAGCGAGTTTATCCGCCGCCATATCATCCCGGTCTCCGGGCGGGCGTTTGACGATTTCGCCGCAGGCAAGGAGGAGGAATAATGATTCAGGTCGGCATTATTGGCTCCGGATTTATCGGGCCGGCGCATCTGGAAGCGCTGCGCCGGGTGGGCGACATCGAGGTGGTGGCGCTGTGCGACGGTTCGCTGGAGATGGCGCAGCAGAAGGCGCGCCAGCTCAACGTGGCGCACGCCTACGGTAGCGTTGAGGCGCTGCTGGCGCATCCCGGGCTACAGGTGGTGCATAACTGTACGCCGAACCATCTGCATGCGCGGATTAACCGACAGATCCTCTCCGCCGGACTGCACGTCTTTTCAGAAAAGCCTCTCTGCATGACCGCGGAGGAGGCCCGTGAGCTGGTGGCGCTGGCGGAAAGCGCCGGGGTGATTCATGGCGTCAGCTTTGTTTATCGCCAGTTTGCCATGGTGCAGCAGGCGGCGGCGATGATGCGCAACGGCGATGTCGGGAGGCTGTTTGCGGTGCACGGCAGCTATTTGCAGGACTGGATGCTGCTGGAGACCGACTATAACTGGCGGGTGGATTCGGCGCAGGGCGGGGCCTCGCGGGCGATGGCCGACATTGGTTCCCACTGGTGCGATACGGTGCAGTTTATGACCGGCCGACGCATTGTGGAGGTGATGGCGGACCTCTCCATCGTCTGGCCGACGCGCCAGGCGCCCGTGGCCGGCGACGCGACGTTCAGCCAGCATCGCGATGATATCGCGTATGAAGCGCGGCCCGTCGATACCGAAGATTTGGGGTCGGTCCTGTTTCGCTTCGACGATGGCAGCAAAGGGAGCTTTATCGTTTCGCAGGTCAGCGCCGGGAGAAAAAACGGCCTGACGGTGGAGATCGGCGGCAGCCGCTGTTCGCTGGCCTGGGATCAGGAAATGCCACAGCGGCTGTGGATTGGCCATCGCCAGGGGCCAAACCAGCTGCTGAGCGACGATCCGAGCCTGATGCTCGGCGAGGCCGCCGCCAGCGCCCACTTCCCCGGCGGGCATAATGAAGGCTGGCCCGATGCGTTTAAAAATATGATGCTGAGCTTTTATCAGGCGGTGCGCACCGGTGAGATGCCGCCGGCATCGTCACGGCGTTTCGCCTCGTTCTACGAGGGGGCGGATGTGATGTACATCATTGCGGCGATAGTGAAAAGCCATCAGCAGCAGCGCTGGGTGAAGGTGGAAAGATAAGCCGAAGGCGCGGTGCGCATTTCGCGCACCCGCTGGGTTATTTCACGCCAAAATAGCCGTCGAGATACGTTCCGGCCAGTTCATTACCGAACAGCACGGCGTCTTTATTTTCCATTTCGTTATCCCATTTATCGCTGACGTTGCCGGTAAATGCGTGCTGGGTTTTTGTGCCCTCTGCCACCTGCTGCCTGATTGCGTCGGCGGTACGGCGGGCGTCGCTTTCGCTCATCCCCGACTTTCTGTCCTGCTGGCCGCGGGCATAGATGTCGGTAAAGTTCGGCAGATTTAAGCGGTAGTTTTCCTGACGGTTACTAACGAAGTTACCGCCGACGAAATCGCTGCGGTGTGAGACAAAATAGTAAGCGTGGCGTTCCGGGGACGATTTTGAGGAGGTACAGCCGGAAAGGGCGGCAAGCGAACAGCCGAGCGCGATAAACGCTATTTTTAGTTTCATTGATATCATCATCCATAATTATTAGAACAGGTATACCGATCATTCGGCTACAGAACAAAACGGCTAATTATGTCTATACGGTAGCACCTGAAGACCCATGAATCCAAGGGTCTTCAGGCAGCATTTTTTAGTTCTGCGCCAGCCCGCCATCAACGTAGTCTGGTGGTTGCTGACAGCCCCTCGGACCTTATCAGCGGCAATATCGACTGCGCGTATTTATCGACTGGCTGGCGGAGGCATTTCCGGCGGCGGCGAGTGGGCCACTGCCCACCGGAGCCAGAGAATGACGATTGCCTGCGAATATTATGCATCGCGTGATGATAAATTAAGTCACAAAATTGTATGCTCGCTTCGAGTAAGGGAATCAGGCAGCGATGTTTTGCTATATATGATATAGTTAAATTATATGATGGTTCTATTAAAATATTTAATGAAAGGTGTTAACGTTATTTTTCCGAAGGTCTGGAATTATAAATTAGTCTTTTGTTTTCTATGGTTATAGTAAATATAATAGCGGCAATAATTTTTGTTTATAGTATGTTTGATATTCCATATGTATCTTTTTGAAAATATTTTTTAGCCACTCAAGAGGTAAGCGTAATGCCGGCAGGTAACCATGAGATTAAATGTATGGCGTGTGGTTTAAACTGCCCTATTGAAGCGGAAGATAAAATGGAGCGATCCCTTTGCGGAGAGAGGAAGTTTTCTGTATGGCCAGATAAAAACTATTTTTTTAAGCGAGCGGTGAATGATTTGGTTTTTCGTGAAATTACCTGTTTTTTGCCTGAAGGAATGGTGGTGGTGGATTTCTCCCTCGACAATATTTTGTATTTTCTGCATGAGGAGTGGGCTGAAAAACTGCAGGAGACCGGGCTGAAAGTTATTTTACTCGCGGATAAGAGCATGCTGCCCATGGCTAATTTTTGGATGCTGCGCTCCGGATTATTATGGTCGGTGGTGGAAGTCAACGATAGCTTAAGCAGCTTAATCAAGAAAATAAAACGCATCATGCTGGGGCGAAATCTTCGCTGCCGGCGCACACCGTCGCTGACGGAGCATGAAATGAAGACGCTGCGCCTGCTGGCGGACGGGCATTCCAGCCAGGATATCGCCCGCATCATGGCGTGCGATACCCGCAGCGTCTACCGCTTTCAATACTCTTTATGCAAGAAGTTCGGCGGACTCAATCGCCTGCGCGAGCTGCGCTTCAGGCATAACATACCCGCTCTGGATCGGCAGTGATTAGTCAGAGGCATCGGTAAAGCAGCTGCTTCCTAAGCGATGGTATTTACCCAGTGCGACAATAAATTTTTTATTACCGTATTGAGCCTTAGGATCTTTCCAGCTTTCCCCTGGCAGCATGTAAAATTGCGTCGAACTTTCATCATCACCATTGCATCCTTTCTGGATAACAACTCTAAAAAAGGTGTTACCGGTATTTTTAATAGTGCCTGTTTCTTCGTTTATCTCATACTTGAACTGCGTTTTACGCGGGCGCACGATGAGTATGGTGCTCATAGACACTGAGGGAACGACATCCATTTGTTTCTGGTCCTGACGCCAGGGGAAAATCGTAACCGGGGTTTCCTTAAAAATTACCCGATAATATCTCTCAACGGCATCTTTAGGCCCGCGATAATAGAGTTTAAAATATTCCTGGCCATTCGCCTGTACCGTGAACTTCAGCGGCGACCAGACCAGATCTTTATCCTGGCCTGGAACGGGTCTTTCATCTCCGCTGCCCGGTCGGGAGATTTTATAAGCCGATATGGTATACAAATTGTTGTTTTTTGTATCATTGACTATTGGCCGGGAGATAAAATCTTTACTGGCATCCATATCATAGATAATAGAGTCAAAGTACACCGCAGACGCGGGCGGCATCCACAGCCCGCATAATCCGATGACAAGGATTTTTTTCATCATACCCCCCGATCGACGCCAATCCAGGTGGCGGTCACTTTCACATCTCCGGTAGCGTTGACGACACCCATCCAGTCATGGCCATTGGTGGTGAACTGTGAATGCGGGTCATCCATCGGAAACAGCAGTTTCAGCGTGGTGGTAAAAAAGAAACCATCGTTAACGTTGGCGTTCCAGGCCGTCTGAACCCAGGCGGCATTGGTCATATCGACAGGATCTTCGCCGCAGCTGTTGCGGACTTTTACCGCTTTACCGGTAGCGGACGTCCATTCGAGGTAGGCCGGGACAGGCACTTTTAGCGTCTCGTCCGCTGAGGTAAACAGGCAGTACGGCAGACCATACATGTTGATGGAGTCGCCGATGACCTGGGCGGTGATGCTATCGGCCTGACGCGATGCGGAGGTGGTGACTTTATACTCAAAGGTGATGGGCTCTTCGCTACCGATCTTGCCGGATGCTTGTGGATGCGAATGCCCGTCGCTGGCGACAATGCTGATGCCGTATTCCCGCGGGATGAGGTTAATTAATGTTGATGGCGTGAACTGATAATAACCCGATTGTGTGGTGACGGCGTTATCAAAATAGAAGGTAAACAGAGAATCCTTGTTGGTTAAATCCGTTCCCGCCTTGAGGACTTTTTGGAAAAAGGCGTTGGACAGGAACACGTAGACGTAGTTACCTGACGGTGTGAAAACCTGGTTATAGTCGACGGTAGTGCTACTGTAGTTGTACCAGGTTGCCCCATCACCGCTGAACCTTACTTCCGATGCGGAAGGAGAGAATCCCAACATTGCCGTATCAATGAGCATCCGGATATCAAGGCTGGAGGTGAGTACTTTGGTCTCCTGTAAATTGTAAGACACCATTTTACAGATGATTCCCGAAGCTCTCGACGAACCGCTTCCGGCCTCGCCCATCTGGCATAATTCAGAGCCGAGGTTAACGCTTGGCGTGCCATCGCTGGCAATCCACACTTCAGCCATAGCACCGGTACTGTTTAACTTCAGATGCGAGACCTTTTCGAGGTTGAACGTGTAGTAGCGCCATGTTCCCCCGCTGGGGAGATCTTTACAGCGAACGCCGGAGGCAAAGTCATAATCGGTATTGGTATTCATGTAGCAAAGATTAAGCTGCAAAGAATCGATGGTCCCTACCGGCCGATCGCGAAAATACTCATAGGCCGACTGGCTCAGCGCGCCGGCGCCGTAATAACCGTTTGCTACGGTGTTGCCGGACATCGCGTGATAGTAGCCGTCTTTATCGATGACATCGGGAGAAATATAGCCAGACGCCGGGCAGTTTGCGCCCGTAGACATGCAGCGGATCCCGAGAAACGGCTGGTTAATGGGCGAATTCTCGATCCACAGGTCGAAGTAGCGGTTGGCGTAAGCCCAGCCTACGTAGGTTATATATCCCAGGCTACGCTGGTTAGTCGGATATTTTGTCCAGACGTTGGCTCCGGTGAAGCGCGGGTCGAGGGAGCTGGTGGTGATGAAATATTCGTCATCGACATCATTGTCGATAAACATATAGGAGTTGCTGCCGCTTCCGCTGTTGCTGGGGGTGAGCGCCATAGCCGGCGCGGCCAGCAGCCAGCCGGCCAGCAGCATGATGCTCTGGGGTTTAATAGACATTCTTAACATCTCCAGTCACTGATGCCGTTTGTTGTTGGATCTCACAAGGAATCTCCCCGACCCACACGGCGCCTTTCGCTTCATTCAGATCCAGATCCACTTCGCAAATGCCGCCGAATTTATCGACCAGGGTAATCACTGGATAACGCTTATCGACGTCCATGGCGAACTCACCGAGTTCGTCGGTTCGGGTTTTACCAATGTGGTTATGAATATCGGCGTTGGCGTAGTAACCGCCGCGACGGTCTTTCACCCGGCCAAATACGGTGACCAGCTGTTTGACTTCCGGATTAATCACGCTGACGTTGCCCGGATAGAGCACGACTTTGCTGCGGCGGTCGGTAACGATGTCGACGCTGTCTTCTGAGTTTTTGTCGTTCATCAGCTCCACCTTATATTCCGCGTAAGGCGGAAGGCTGATGAAGTTGCTTTTGCCGGTGAGGGGATAGCTTTGACCGTTGATCTGCGCCATCATCCGGCCCTTGCCGCTGAAATTGGTGTTAACCACCAGGCCTGCGGTTTGGGTACCTTTTCCGGCATAGATATTTTTTTGCGTCCAGGCCACGCTGCCCTGTGAGCTCAGGCTGTAGTTTGAGCTGTGCTGCGATGAGCGGCTGACGGAGACGGTGCCGGCGTTATATTTGGTGTCATAGCTGACGTAACCATTGGTTGCGTAATCGTCGGCGCGATAGCTGCTATCGTCATTTTTATTCTGTTTAATTTGTTTCGAAACCGATGCCCCCACCTGGGTAATGGCGCTGTTGTCGAAGCTCTTTCGCAGCGTGGCGTTAGCCAGCATATTACCGTTCTGGCTGGACACCCCGGTGCTAAGCCAGGTAGAGAAGGGGATAGAGATATCAATATTGACGTACTTATCGCGCAGATTTTCGTGGTTGTTGTACTGATAATTCTGAATACCGGCGCGCAGAGAAATCGTCGCATAGCGATTGGCTAACAGCGATTGATCGTAATCGACGTTGGTATAGGTGCTTCCGGTATATTTATTATTGGTTCGGCTGACGCTCAGCGTACCGAGGAACGGCGCTATTTTGCGCAGGTTAGCGTTAGCGCCTACGGTAAAGTAGTCGTTCTGCTGCATGGGCAGCGCGTTACCGATAGAACCATACTGGCGCGACCCCCACAGGCTGCCGTACCCATCCGGTAAACTCATATTGAAGGTGGAGGTACTCTGCCAGCTGCCGTCGGTAGCGAGCAGCCCCTGCTGGTTAAAGCTGAACGAGTTGTTGAAAATAACGTTCGCTTCCGTTTCATTGACGCCGTTATTGTCAAAACCGTAGAGCGTGGTTTTCAGATTCACGCCGGAAAGCCAGGATTGGTTGGTTGCAGCGGCGACCCCGGCAATCCACGTATTCCGTGTGCCATAATTGATGTTGTAGTTGTGGCGATAGTCCATCTTGTTGTATTCGAGGCTGCCCGCGAAGGTTTGCCATGAGAGATCGCCGGTGACGCTCGATTTTCGGGCGAACGTTTTATTGATGTTCGCCGTCCGGCTGCTGACCACGCGCCCGTTAACGACCACCTGTATATCAACGTTGTAGATGCCAAACGGCAGGCGCGACGTATCCAGTTCGTAGCTGCCCATGGAGAAGTTTTGAATGCTGAGCAGTTTACCGTCACGGTAAACGTGTACTTCACCGGCGGCCGGCAGGAACACCGTTACGGGCACCAGAGCAAGCGTGTTATCTTGCGTTTGTGAACTGCTTTTATTGCCATAGCTGATGCCGTAAATGCGGCTGGAGTTCAGGGCGCTCATGCTGGCGATCGATTGCAGATTCCAGGTATCCACCATCCCCATCGCCAGGCGGCGCCCCTGATAGTCACGTTCGTACATCGAGCGATACAGTTTGCTCTGCTGGTTGCTGGTACCAATACCGTACAGAGAACCGTTGAAGTTCAGATGGTGCTCGCGCAGCGACCAGGTATTGTCCAGCGTCAGGTAGCTACTTGCGCTATCGGTATTCTCATATTTGTTGTAATAGCTTCCCATGGAGTAATTCAGTACGCTGGAGAGGTCCTGCGCAGTGGATTCTCCAAGTACGTTGGTACGCGGCAAAATAGCGGCCTGCATGGCCTCCCGGTTAACCGTCAATTCAAGATAAAATGAACGCGTATCGAGTGATAACGAGGCGTCTTTGTTGATATAAACGCGCTGACCGTCGCCGATGCTTTTGTCCTGCATCTCGTTAATCAGCGATTTTATTTGCGGCGATAGTTCAGTTCGCTCAGGGAGATCGCTGAGGGTGATCTGGTTCAGGCGAAACTCATTATCCTTGATGGTAAGGATGGCATCAGCGATTTTTTGCTGGCTGCGTTGGGTACTATTATCGCCTTCATAACGAATAAAAACAGGGACCGACATGCCCTGATATAACGCGTTAGCAAATACCGAAGGAATAACATAGTTACTGACTTTAACTGGCGCTGTAGCATTAGCTGCCCAACCCTGGTTTACCGTAAGCAATAACCCAGCGAACAACGTCCCTTTGACATAACCAAGATTATCCATAATGTTACTCAGTTTACATTTATATATTGCTCACCGTGCCATATTCCAATTCGCGTTTTTTTGTTGGTGAGATCGGTATGCTTTATTTTTACGCTGACACCAGGCATGACATAATAGCGTTCACGGCAGCCTTGACCCTCATCCTTCGCTTTATCACGACAGGGCCCGTAGGAGATAACGCGGAATGAAGCGTTGCCGGTATTGGTCACCGTGTCATTATCGCGACGATAGTCAAATCTTTCTTCACGCGGCGCGACCACCAGAATGGTACCAATAATGGCAGAGGTCGTTGCCTCACCCTGTTTTTTCTTTTTACTGGCTTCGAACTCGGTCACAGGCTCATCGGTCCAGGATATGCGGTAATAACGTTCCTGGTTGTCCTGAGGTCCTTTGTAAAAAAAACGAAAGTTCTCTTTGGCATTTCCGGGTAATATCAGGCTGGCTGGCGTTGATAATAATTCCGATCTGCTCGCCATCGGGATAACCGTGCCGCCGGCCATAGGCGATGAAATACGCTCCACGCTGACGCTAACGTAACGCGCCGTATCGGTGGTATTAATGATTTCTTTTGCCAGAGTCGAGGCATCCGGCCCCATTATTGAGGTGACGTCTCCGACATTAATTGCATGGGAGGAGGGCGTCACGGTGAATAAGAAGAGAGAGAGTAATAATGGATTCAGTTTCATGGCGCATCCTTATAAGGAGGCCGAAGCCTCCTTGTCATACCGGACAGGTGTTGGCTACACCTGATTAGATAGTCCAGACCGCGTTGAACTGAACGCGAACGTCGCCGCTCCAGTAACCGTCGGTTAAATCTTTGAACTCAGCGGCGGTGCTGCCGTCAGAAGTCGCGGAGTCGACAGTGAAATCGAAGGAACCCTGAGTGCTGACGCGATCGGCGCCTGCGAAGGCGGTAGCGACAGCCAGCGCATCCAGACCCGCGGAGATGTTGTTGGCGGTATCAATCATCGTTACCGGGGTGGTTTTGTTCAGCGCGTTGCCGTTCCAGCTCACACCGACCGCCAGAGTAGAGGCATCAGTGGTACGGCTCAGGGTGTTGCTGACGATCTGAGAGGTCAGCGTGAAGTCGGTCGCGCCAGACTGGCCCTGGATGGTGATGTCAAAAGCGCCTTTCTGGGCGTTAAACGCTTCAATCCCTTCAGCGTACTGGAAGTTCAGGGATTTCAGCGGAGTGACAACCAGCGCGCTGGTGGTGTCTTTAGTTGCGCTTGCATCCCAGCTTGCAGTGGCGGAAGTGGTCACGTCAGCCATTGCGTTGGAAGAGATAAGAGCCGCAGCCACAACACCCGCTAATACGATTTTTTTCATTTTAAATTTCCTGAGAATAATTAAGTTAGTTCCATTTATGGAGTTATTGCTACAAATACTGATAATGACTTTATCCAGATAGAATAATGTTTAACTTCCCTCTGCCTCCCATCTTATTCTGCAAGCTGAGCTTGATTGCGTAGATCCTTTTTTCTGCCATCTGCAATTCGTTGGCTATTTGCTTAACCGACTTTTCTGCGAGTAAAAGATCGAGAACCAGCACTTCCTGGTCGCTGAGTTTTTGGCGGTAACCTCGACCATCTCTTTGACCGAGAAACGAAAGCTGTATTTTCTTTTCAATCTCGTCTCGGGTATCGCTGGTGTTGATAATCGAAACTATCTGCTGACAGCGGTGTTTCCAGAACAGCGCCAGCGGCTGCGCTAACCTGTCGGCAATCAACACTATCCGCAACCCTGTTTTGATCAAATATTCAATCCATTTATCATTGGTGAATAATCTGATGTTGTAGCGAGAAAAATCAACAAATATAAAGCCGGAATTAGAGAAGTTGTAGTGCTTGTTAATTAAAAAACAATGCACACCATTTTTTAAATAGATGTTTTTATCGGGCCATACGCAATAGCGGGTTTCAATGCAGTTAATCGATTTTATCGTAGGTCGTGGATAGATTTCGCATTGATACTGACAGCTTATGCAGTATACCTTCTCATATTTCTGCGGAGCCATATGTCGATTTATTTCCCTATATTGTATTACCCTATCGTTCAATGATGTGGCTATATTATGGCTAGTTAATAAATGTGACAACTTTAATTTCTGGAGAGTTATATAGATGAAAAATGTGTAAATTCTTAAGGGCTGAAATTGACTGGATTGATACTAACCTACTATTCTGAATAAGAAAAATCTTAAGTGGCAGGATTTTATGTCGATAGCCCTTTAAGAATTATCCATGGTGACCAGGAATTTTCTCGCTGAATGGGGGAGAATTGGTTAAAAAAAAACAGCACAATAAGTCAAAAAAAATGCTATCTCATCGCTGTTTGTTAATTTTGTGTTCTTGTTTTGTTTTATTTTATGGTGTTTATTCTGTAATCACCTGTTTTTTGTAAGGGAAAGTTGCGATATTTTGGATTATGGGGGAAAGGACCGTCTGGCGAAATATGATCTGGCGTACAAAACAGGGCGTTTTTAAGAACTAAAACGCGTCGGCGCTTGAAAAGGAGCGAATCAGAAGGATGTGCTAAATCTTAACCGGAAGAAGCGGACAAATGCTTCTCGGGGAGACGGGGCGCTGCAGCCTGAACGGGCTCTGCCTGCAGGCCGCCGTAGCGCCACCGGGACGATGGCAGCGTGAATGTGCAGACAAATGAGCCAATACTTTCGATGCGCCCCGGGCGCTTACGCCCCTTTCAGCAGAGGAAGCAGGTGATTCTCGGTAAGAGGAGCAAGCTTAATATGCCGATCCTGGCCCGGCGTATACCAGATAACTTCTTCTATTTCTGCCGTCGGTGTAAAGCTCGCTCTGTTGGTGGCTATCTGAAAGATATCCGCCGAGACCGTATGGCCCGGCTCGTTTGCCGCCGTATCGGTGAAGCGGCCTAACGGGACCAGTTCTTCAGGTGAGACGATGAAGTTGAGCTCCTCTTCGAGCTCGCGGATCAGCGCCGCTTCCGGGGCTTCCCCGATTTCAGGTTTTCCACCGGGCTGCATAAAGTACTCAGTCCCTCGTTTGCGTACTAAAAGACAGCGTCCTTGACCGTCGGCGATCACTGCCGCCGCGATATGAATATTTTTTATTGTGTTCAAGAGATACCCCAGTTATATGCCGATGATGTTCAACGGCCGGCGTACGTTTCATCTCTCGCGAAACAACGCCGACGCTATCATGATAGCGACCTTAACGTGCTAATCAATCCCGTCGATTCTCGCAAAACCTGCTGACGGCGCAGGCGGGGCTCATTTATGATAGCCTGCGAAATATAACGTCTATGCGGGAAGTGCAGCCTCTATGTCAATTCAGAAAATCGCTCGCCTGGCGGGCGTCTCGGTGGCGACGGTATCGCGGGTATTGAATAACAGCGATACCGTTAAAGCGAAGAATCGCGAACGTGTGCTGCAGGCGATCAAAGAGAGTAACTACCAGCCTAATCTGCTGGCCCGCCAGCTGCGAACGGCCCGCAGCAATATGATTCTGGTGATGGTCTCTAATATCGCCAACCCCTTTTGCGCCGAGGTGGTCAAGGGCATTGAAGAAGAGGCGGAAAAGAACGGCTACCGGATCCTGCTGTGTAATTCAGGTTCGGATTTAGCCCGTTCAACCTCGGGGCTGCAGCTGCTCTCCGGCAAAATGGTCGACGGCATCATCACCATGAACGCGCTCTCCAGCCTGCCGGAACTCACCACCATGATCGGCGACGCGCCCTGGGTTCAGTGCGCGGAATATGCCGATAACGGCAGCATCTCCTGCGTCGGCATCAACGACGTCGACGCGGCGCAGGGCGCCGTTTCCCGGCTGGTTGACGGCGGGCGTAAACGCATTGCTTTAATCAACCACGATCTCAGCTATCGCTACTCGCGCCTGCGCGAGCGCGGCTATAAAAGCGTTCTGCACGTTCGCGAACTGGCGTATCAACAGGTGATCTACGCCAGCGATCTGAGCGCCGCGGCCGGTAAACAGGCGATGGAGACGCTGCTGGCGCAGGAAGAGCAGCCGGACGCGGTGTTTGCCGTCTCTGATTCGCTGGCGGCGGGCGCGCTGCGGGCTATTGCTCAGGCCGGAATGCGGGTGCCGGAAGATATTGCGGTGGTCGGTTTTGATGGCACCGAACTGGCTGAAGTGGTATCGCCGCAGCTGACCACCGTGGAACAGCCTTCGCGCGAGATTGGCCGTACGGCGGTCACGCTGCTGATGAAAAGAATCGACAATCCCGACGCCGCGGTCGAGCGGGTGATGATGGACTGGCGCGTCATTTCCCGCGCCAGTGCCTGAGGATATTACTGAGACACCGCGCCCGCCAGCGAACGAATGTCGTTACCGGTAGGGGACTGATGGATCCGCAGGCCGAATTCGTCAACCACGGCATAAACGTGATCGAATATATCCGCCTGAATGCTTTCATATTCCGCCCATACCACGGTGTTGGTGAAGCAGTAAATCTCAATCGGCAGGCCGCTGGCGTCCGGCGCCAGCTGGCGCACCATCAGCGTCATATCTTTGCGGATGCGCGGATGATTACGCAAATACTCCTGCAAATAGGCGCGGAAGGTACCGATATTGGTCATCCTGCGCTGATTCAATATCGATTGATCGGCGGCGTTCTGCTGGTTCCACAGGCTGATTTCCTGATGACGTGAATCCATATACGGCTTCAGCAGCCTGGCCTGAATTAAGCGCTGCTGCTCCTGTTCATCAAGAAAATGAATGCTGGTGGTATCGATATTCAGGCTGCGCTTAATGCGGCGACCGCCGGATGCCGACATACCGCTCCAGTTTTTAAACGAGTCGGAAACCAGCGACCAGGTTGGAATGGTGGTGATGGTGTTATCCCAGTTGCGCACCTTCACCGTGGTCAGGCCGATGTCAATCACCGCGCCATCGGCGCCATATTTTGGCATCTCCAGCCAGTCGCCGAGCTTGAGCATATCGTTGGCGGAGAGCTGAATTCCCGCCACCAGGCCAAGAATAGGATCTTTGAATACCAGCATCAGTACCGCGGCCATCGCGCCGAGTCCGCTAATCAGAATCGCCGGCGACTGGCCAATCAGTAAGGAGATAACCAGAATGCCGACAATAATCGCGCAGACCAGCTTAATACCCTGAAATATCCCTTTAAGCGGCAGCTGAGAAGCGGTGGCGAATTTCTGCGATAAATTGAACACCACGTCCAGCAGCGAAAAGAAGGACAGCATCGCGTAGATCATCACCCACAGCTGCGCGCAGGTGGTGAGTATTTCCGCGGCCTCGCTGCCTTTTTGCAGCCACAACACCGCCTGCACGTTGACGATAATCCCCTGCAGGGTGAAGGCCAGACGATGAAACAGTTTGTTCTGGGTAATAATTTGCAGCCACAGGTGGCTGCTGGCTTTCGCCCGCTTTTCGAAAGTGCGCAGCACCACTTTGTGCAGAATAAGATGAACGACAATCGCCGTCAGAAAAATAATGCCGAAGATAATAATGAGTGAGGTGGTGGGGGTAATTTTGATGCCTAATGCGGCGATTTGCGATATGAATTCCTGCATAACGTCTCCTTTACATCCAGCGGTTATCATGACCGCTGGATGTCTATTATGCAAATCGCAGGTTACGCCGTTGTGAATTATGGGGTCGCTACCGCCGGACGGACGTTAAGGTGATGGCGTAGCCACAGCGCGATGGCGCCCAGTACCAGCATCATCACCACTTCCACCGCCAGGAAATCGATCAGTGCCCGCGGATAGTCGCCGCCGCTGCGCTGGGCAAGGGTTAAGAATAGCGACCCGAGAATTGCCGGGCCCAGGCCCAGCGTCGCCTGCTGCAGAGTGCTGAGAATCGCGCTCCCGGCCCCGGCGTCGCAGGCGCTGATATCGCGCATCCCGATACGGTAAAAGCTGTTGACGATCAGCGCCTGCCCGTAGCCGATAAGCGCCGTGGAGGGGACCAGCGCCAGGGTGGTGGTGTGGATACCAAGGCGATAAAAGGTCGCGCTCAGCAGCAGCAGGCCGACAATCTGCACCGACAGGCCGGTCAGCAAAATGCGCCCCATGCTGTAGCGGGCAATCAGCTTCGGCGCGTACAGCGCGGAGATGAAGTAGGCCACGCCGAGCGCGATAAAGCTGTTGCCGGACTGCCACGGCGCCATCCCCAGACCGGCCTGCATGGTCAGCGCCATGCAGAACATAAACCCGGACCAGGCGCTGAAAAAGAGCAGGGCGATGGCCATGCCAAAGCGAATGCTGGTGAGCTTCAGCAGGCGAGGCGGCAATAGCGGCTGCTCGCCGCGCTGCTGTTTGCTCAGCGCGCTGGCCCGCATCCAGACCAGCAGCGGCAGCACCGCAGCTAACATCAGCTGCAGCGTCCACGGCCAGTGCAGCTCCGGCCCCAGCGCCATCGGAAACAGCAGGCAGCAGAGGATTAGCGCAAGGCTGAAGGTGCCCTGCCAGTCGATGCGCGAATGCGCTTCGCGCCGGGTCTCCGGGACGTATCGCGGGCTGAAGGCCAGCACCAGCAGGCAGATCGGCACGTTAATAAAGAAGGCATTTCGCCAGCCTAAACCGGCGATATCCGCCGAGACCAGCCAGCCGCCGCCCATCTGACCGACGATAAAGGCGATTCCGCCAATGCCGCCGTAGAGGCTGATGGCCCGGGCGTGGGCGGTGCCTTTGAGGGTGATATGCAGCGTAGCGAGAATCTGCGGCACGATCAGGGCCGCGCCGGCGCCCTGGACCGCGCGCGCCGCCAGCAGCGTGGTGATGGAGTTCGCCATCCCGCACAGCAGGGAGGCGACGCCAAAAATCGCCACGCCCCACATAAACAGACGGCGGCGGCCATAGTTATCGCCAAGCTTGCTGCCCATCGCCAGGCAAACGGCAAAGGCGACGCCGTACAGCGCGACGATCAGCTCCAGCTGGGTGGCGCTGGCGTTCAGCGACTGGGTGATGGAGTCCAGCGCGACGTTGGCGATCGAGGTGTCGATCAACGGCAGCATCTGGCCGGTCAACAGAAGGAATAAACCGGCGCGGCCGGGTGAAACAGCAGACGAATTCATCGGATCTCTCCATTGCGTCATTCAGCGGATGGCCGTAGCATCACCGATAAATTAAACGGGTACCAGTTCCTGCTTATACTGGTATTGGCACTACCATGCTGGAGGTTTTATGACGACCATGCCGCAACGTGAATCGACGATCGCCGCGCCCGATGACGGCCGTAAACAGCTGGGTGCGTTTCTGCGCGCCCGGCGTGAGAGCCTCGATCCGCAGCGCCTGGGGTTGCCGCGCGTTGGCCGGCGGCGCACGCCGGGCCTGCGGCGGGAAGAGGTGGCGATGCTGGCGGAGGTCGGCGTCACCTGGTACACCTGGCTGGAGCAGGGGCGGGAAGTGAATCCGTCCGAGGCCGTGCTGGTGTCGGTGGCGAACGCGCTGCAGTGCAGCCCGCTGGAGACCCGACATCTGTTTGTCCTGGCCGGACTGACGCCGCCGGAAGCTGCGCAGGTCACGGTATGCGAAGGCATCAGCCCGGGCACCCGGCGGATGCTCGATAGCCTGATGCCGCAGCCCGCCAGTATTCAGAAGCCGAGCTTCGATATTGTGGCCTGGAACGACAGCTTCTGCCGCCTGATGGGCATCGATTTCGCCACCATTCCGGAAGAGGATCGCAACTGCATTTATCTGTATCTGACCAATGAAACCTGGCGCAGCCGCATCGAGAATCGCGACGTGCTGGCGACGTTTGTCTCCTATTTCCGCGCGGCGATGGCGGAGCACCGCGGCGATCCGCTGTGGGAGAATAAGCTGGCGCGTTTTTTCGCCGCGTCGGCGGAGTTCGAGGCGCTATGGCATCAGCGCTATGAGGTGCGCGGGGTGGAAAATCAGGTGAAACACTTTAACCATCCGCAGCTCGGACGCTTCAGCCTGCAGCAGATGTACTGGTACTCGGCCCCGCGCAACGGTTCGCGCCTGCTGGTCTATTTGCCGATGGATGAAACGGGCGAGCGGGCGCTGACGTGGCTGCACACACACTAACGGAATGCTTATGAACGTGACCCGAAAAGAGCAGCGCATTATTCAGCGTACGCTCAACGCCTGGCGGTCATTGGCCGCTATGCGGAGCGCATCTGGCACGTGGAGGTATCCTGGCTGCAAAATACTGCGGGCTATCCCCGGGGGCGGCGCTTGACGCGCCTTACCCGGGCTACGGGTTCCCACAGTGTGTAATTTTGTAGCCCGGATAAGGCGACAGCCGCAATCCGGGGATCATCCTGACGTAAAAGAAAAGCAGAGAATTAAATCTCGGTAATGGTCGTCGCCTGCGGCAGGCGTGATTTCGGCAGCGTAGCGTTGAAGTCTTCGACGCTATGATGGCCGACCGGCACCACCACCAGGCTGGTGTAGCCCTGGGCTTTCAGGTCGAATTCGGCATCGAGAATCGCGAAATCGACGCCTTCAATCGGCACGGCGTCCAGGCCCATTGCCGCCACGCCCAGCAGGAAGTTGCCGACGTTGAGATAAACCTGCTTCGCCATCCACCGATCGTCGTCGTGCAGCTCTTTGCGGTGCATATCGGCAAAGAAGGTGCGGCCTTTATGGTTCGCGGCTTTGGCGTCGGCGTTTGCGAAGCGGCCATCGGCCTCTTCCTGGTTCACCACGCGCTCAAGCCAGGCGTCGTCCATTGCGGTTTTGGCGCAGAACACCACCACGTGGGAGGCATCGAGAATTTTACGTTCGTTAAACACGTAGGTGCCGCTCGCCGCTTTGGCAACGCGCGCTTTGCCTTCATCGCTGCTGGCAACGATAAAGTGCCACGGCTGGGAGTTGGTGCTTGACGGGCTGTACTGCAGCAGCGTTTTCAGGTTTTCCGCCTGCTCGGCAGTTAGCTTTTTGGTGGCGTCAAATGCCTTGGTGGAGTAGCGCTTTAAGGCAACCGATACGATATCCATACTCTTCCTCACTGTTTACAACCCCTTGCGGGTGCGTTTCGTGAAGGAAGAGTACAGCGATGGCGGGCAAATGATAAGGGGCAAAAATGCGATAACACTTATCGCGCAGCGCTGAAAATCAACCCGGACGTAGGCGCTGCTGCTCTTTTTTGCTGAGTTTATCGACGATCAGATTCCACGAATCATCGATCAGCTCCGCCAGCAGATCCACGCTGATGTCCTCGCCGGGAACTACGGTGATCCAGTGCTTTTTGTTCATGTGATAGCCGGGCTCGATGCTGCGATAAATCGCCTGATGAAGCAGCGATTTTTGCGGATCGCACTTCAGGTTGACCAGCGCGCGGCCGCGTACCGTCGCGGTGAGCATAAAAATCTTCCCGCCGACTTTAAACACATCGTACTCCGGGCCAAATGGCCAGCAGTGCTCGGTAAAGGGGAGCTCCAGCGCGATACGATGCGCGTTGTCATGCAGCGAGCGGTGATCCATCAGCTATTGTCCTCGGCAAGGGCCTGCCACATGGCTTCAAAGCCCAGCTCGACAAAACGGACGGCGCGCTCCGGCTCGTGGCTGGCGTATTCAATGGTGGTTTCGGCCAGCGAAAGAAACAACGCATCGCCGAAGGTACGGTACTCGTCGGATTGAAAAACGGGTTTGATTGAGCGCTGGCACAGTTCATTGAGCTCGGGAAACATCTCCTGGACGCGGTTGCGGGTTTCGTCGGTGATCCGTTCACTCAGCGCCATCCGGCGAATCGCTTTATGCTCCATGGGGTTACGTACGCCCCAGCCGATATAGCTATTCCAGATATTGCGCGTGTTCTCTTTTGGCCGGGTTTCGTTCGGGTTGAGACCCGCTATCATTGTCTGAACCAGGTCTGCTTTTATGGTCAGATAAAGCTCGTTGAGCAAATCGTCCTTGGTGGCAAAGTAGCGAAACAGCGTACCCTCGGCAACCCCGGCGCTGCGGGCGATGGCGGAGGTTGAGGCGGCGATTCCCGATTGGGCAAAGGCGGCGGTTGCGGCCTCCAGTAACGCTTGCTTTTTATCTTCACTCTTAGGACGAGCCACTACACTTTACCTCACTCATAATAAAACCACGATCTAAGCACGCCCGGCATGGGCGCTGCAACGCTGTCTGTCAAAATTTGAAAATCGTCTTGACGACTTTCAGCTTCTTCCTAATAATGAGTGCTTACTCACTCATAATCAAGCCTTATAACAAAAACCTCCAGGAAGGGGGATTTCGCCAGGTCAGGATATGAACCGTGTCACTTTCAGCGTGGTCGCCATCATGTTATTAGCGTCAGCAACAACTTTGCCGTTTGTGTTAAATGCCGGATTTGGTCAGGCGCCGCAGGGCGCGCAGCTCAGCCTGGTGGAGCAGTCGCCGCACTATCATGACGGTCAGTTTCACAATCAGCTTCCGACGCCTGGCTTTACCGGGCAAAAAAATATGCTGGCCGCGTGGTGGGAGTTTCTGGTCGCCAAACGTGAAAATGCCAGACCGGCCCAGCCGCTGCCGCTGGTGAACACCGATCTGGCGGGCTTACCGTCAGGGCAGGACGTGATGGTCTGGCTCGGTCACTCCTCCTGGTATCTGCAGCTGGCGGGCAAACGCATCCTGATCGATCCCGTATTTAGCAGCTATGCCGCGCCGTTCTCGTTTATTAATAAGGCCTTTGCCGGGGATTACCCGTGGCACGCTGAGGGCATGCCGGATATCGACCTGCTGATTATCTCGCACGATCATTACGACCACCTCGATTACGCCACCATCAAAGCTCTGATGCCGAAGGTCAAGCGCGTGGTGACGCCGCTGGGCGTGGGGTCGCACCTGCGCTACTGGGGAATGGAGAGCGCGATAATCAGCGAGGCGGACTGGAATCAGTCGGTGCAGGTGAGCGATGAGCTAACGGTACACGTCCTGCCCGCGCGCCACTTTTCCGGCCGCGGCCTCAAGCGCAACCAGACCCTGTGGGCCAGCTTTATGTTCGTTACCCCGCAGCAGAAAATTTACTACAGCGGCGACAGCGGCTACGGCCCGCACTTTAAAGCCATCGGCGAACAGTTTGGCGAAGTGGATTTGGCGATCATGGAAAACGGTCAGTATGACCAGGACTGGAAGTACATCCACATGATGCCGGAAGAGACGGCGCAAGCCGCTGACGATGTTCATGCACGCGCGGTGCTGCCGGGTCACGCCGGGCGCTTCGTGCTGGCAAAACACACATGGGACGATCCGTACAAAAGGCTGGCGGAGGCCAGCACAGGGCGACCGTGGCGACTGCTGACGCCAATGTTGGGTGAGCCGGTTTGGGTCGCTGATAAAACGCAATCATTTAACGCCTGGTGGCGCTAACGATGAGAGTGGTTCAGGAGGAGAGAGGACATATGACTATTTCCGCTCAGGTCATTGATACTATCGTCGAGTGGATTGATGATAATTTGCATCAGCCGCTACGTATTGACGATATTGCGCGCCACGCCGGTTATTCGAAGTGGCATTTGCAACGACTGTTTTTACAGTATAAAGGGGAGAGTCTTGGGCGCTATATCCGCGAGCGTAAGCTGCTGCTGGCGGCCCGCGATCTGCGCGATACCGATCAGCGGGTCTACGATATTTGCCTGAAATACGGTTTTGACTCGCAGCAAACCTTTACCCGCATCTTCACCCGCACGTTTAATCAGCCGCCGGGTGCCTACCGTAAAGAAAATCACAGCCGCGCGCACTGAAAAGCGTCCGCCGGGGGAAGACCGGCGGACGCTTTTTTACCAGGCTCACGTCGTCAGGCCGAGAGAGACAGAATTCAGCAACCGCTGCTGGCATTTCGATATGACGCGTTTAAAGAGCGCAGATAACGCCCTTACAGTCTGAAATATGAGGGGTTAACGGTACGAATAATCGCCCGGTTCTTCAGGACGGCGTGGAACAATGTCGTACTTAAGCTGGTTATCTTATTGAAGAAATTGTTGTCTATTGATGACAACTCACTTATCTTTTATTTCTAATGTTAATTATCATTCTTTAATATTAATTAATCATTTATATTAATGATTAAATTTCATTTGCATCACTGAGTGAAAGTCGTGATATTTTCATTTTCAACGTACTGGCAAATAATGTTTAACTATTTATAGGTGTGCAATATTATGACTGATTATAATTCCCAGACATCGTATATTAAGTCTTATGATGTCACTACCTTTGCTTCCCCCAGCAATACTTCGCCTTATGAAGATATTGGAAAAATAATGTCTGAGATCCAGGATGACATTATATTACAGCAACAGACAAATCAGGATGATAAAGGTTTGCGTCCTGGCGCAACTATTTTTATTCCAGCAGGGCGTTATCGGTTACAAACCACTTTTGTTATCACCATTAACTACCTGGTAATACAAGGGGCGGGCCATGGATGGATGAGCCAGGCAAGTCGGGATGCTCCGGATACAGATAGCAGTGGATGGCTTGAAACAGCCCCTGGAGCCAGCTTTATTGAGCTGGATACCAGTTCAACTCTGACGGCAATCAAAATTGAACGAGATGATTTTGCTACCACTGGGCGAATATCAGGCGTTGAGCTGCGTGATTTTTGTATCGGTCTGGTGGTTGCCACGAATCCCTACAATACAAGCGGTACAAAAGGGATCGATATCGCGAGCGATAGCGATTCATTACGGATTGAAGGCATGGGGTTCAGCCTTCTTGAGGAGGCTATGGTGGTCAGAAATGCTGACTCTATTTCAATCACTAATAATTTTATCGGTGAATGTGCTAATTGTATTACAATGACATCCAGCTCCATTGTTGCGAAAATAACCAATAACTTCTTTGGCAACTCTCCTGGCGGCTATTCAATTTCTATTGAAAATGGAGACCGTCATCAGATTACCGGCAACACGTTTTTCTGGAACCCTCAAATAGTACTCCTGAATACTCATCACACCAATATTTCGGCTAATAAGTTTCAAGGGAGCTGGCCGGGAACGATTGTAATGCTGAGTCCATGTGATGAAAACCTGGTATCTTCAAACATGTTCATTCGTGTTGATACAGAAACGGCCAGTGCAGATGTCGGAGGTACTATCTATGATGACCTGATGGGAATCGTTCACATTAGTGGTAATAATAACAGCATCACTTCAAATATGTTTAGTATAACTTTTTCGGATGTCTCGAACATTAGGCCCGCGGGAGCCGATCCCGTAGCGATACTCGTTACTGATGATAGTGACAATACGCTTCTCTCTTCTAACCACCTTGCCTACAGCGATAATATCAGTGTTAAGATTGTCCTTGATTCTTCCTCGCGCAATTCGAGAGTTTTTCAAACTGCATTGTATGAGGAGTTTCTACCGTCTGCTGGCGCCACTTACATCTTCCTGGGTTCCGATGGTAAGGACATGAATGGAAATGTTATTATCCCGGCACAAACAGCATAACAGTTAGCCCTTAAGAAGACATTCTTTTGAATAACACATCATCGCAAAAGTCAGGTCCTCAGGGGCCTGACGCAATTAGCCTTATCTCCCAATAAAATCTAAGCATTTTCATTGTGGTTTTCTAGTTAACTATATGTTTTATTTGCCTATTTATACGGTTTTTTTTCTGACCTCAATGCCTTTTTTATGGATTGTACACGTGTACATTTTGTGTTATCGATCACATCTCTTTAATTTACTGCCTTAACGTCGGTCAAACGAGATTTTAATCACATTTATGCCTGAGTTTAGTCACTAACATTCAAATCAACGCAAATGTACACGTGTACATTTAAATTAAACTGACAATCGGAGGGTATCATGGCTCAACAATACGGTGGTTTTTTACAAAGTCTGGCAACGGTTCGGGATGCAAAAACGGGGCGTCTTTCAAGCTGGGATCAAAGCGGTAAGAATCAGGATTATTGGCTAATTGGTCCCGGGGAAAGCGTAACGCTAGCAGATATTCAAGGGGCTGGCTGTATCACCCATATCTGGATGACGCAATTTTGTCGCCGCGTGCTGGGGGCGAGTGTTATTGATCCCAAAATGGGCCAATGGATTGCGCCAGTCAATGAAATTCACAATGCGTTGGGCGTGTGTTGGGAAGTGGCCGATCCCCATTATTACCGCAAAGTGCTAATTAAAATGTACTGGGACAATGCTGAAGAACCGAGTGTGGTTGTGCCCCTGGGGGACTTTTTCTGTATTGGTCACTCCATGCCCGGTAATATTAATACCCTCCCGATTAATATTTCTACCAAGCCTGAAGAACGCTATAAGTTTGGCGGCAGCGCGGCACTGAACTGTTTCTTTCCAATGCCGTTTAACACGCGCGCCGTCATCGAAATTGAAAATCAGAATGATATTCCCTATGGGCAGTATTTTTACATCGATTATGAAATGTATGCTGAAGAGCACAAGGATGATATCGCGTATTTTCATGCTAACTGGAAGCGCGCTAACCCATGCAATGGCTGGGGACCCGAGCTGCAAACCAATAGCCCGGAAGTCAATATCTCAACTTTGAGCGCTGAAGGGAACTATGAAGTGCTTAATGTTGAAGGCGAGGGGCATTATGTCGGCTGTAATTTATCGGTCGCTCATTTCCAGGGAAGCTGGTGGGGGGAGGGTGACGACATGATATTTGTCGATGATGATACATGGCCGCCGAGTATACACGGTACCGGCACGGAAGATTACTTTAATCACGCCTGGGGGATGCAGGATAACGCGGGTTTATATAATGGAACAGCATTACACGAAAGCATCGTTCCCGGCTTCCAGACAAGCTATAAATTTCATATTACCGATCCTGTACATTTCAAGAAACGCATTCGCGTAACAATTGAGCATGGTCACGCCAACCATCTTTGTGATGACTGGGCCTCTACGGCTTACTGGTATCAAAAAAAGCCAGGCGCTGTCACTATCCAGCCTTTAGATGAACGTATTCCTACGACCCCTGGCGATATTGAACGTCGGGGTATTGGTAAATCAACGTGCGAATTGACCGCAGAGCAGCAAATGCAGAAGGACACGGCTAAACGGCGCTTCGAAGAGTTTATGAAAACCCGACAAATTGAAATCGAAGCCAAATTAAAAGCCACCCGAGAAAAAGAAGCCGGCAATAAGAAGCACGCGCAATTTATCGCACGCAAGGTGAAGTAATTTATTAATTCGTATCGGCCAGTGGCTGAACTGGCCGAGCTTACCTACAGGTCATCAATATGAAAAGTTTCTCAATACCCTCTGCTGAAGGCATCACGATTGAATTTTGGCTGCGCCAAAAGAAAAATAATGAACCGCTACCTCTATTAGTTATTAAAAGTGATAATCAACTGCTATATAAAATCCAGGAAGGGGCTGGTTTTTTTAATTATTATCATTATACCCACCATCAAAAGGGGGAGTTAACCTTAAGCTATGATGAAGACAGGGCAGAGATATCCCTTTTTTATTACTATGATAAAACTAACGTCTATCATCAAGGCGTTATTTACCTTATTGATAATGGCACCGGTCTGCAATGCTACCCAAAATCAAAGCTGAAAGAGTGGTATACGCAAGAAACATTCAGACCTCAACTGCATTTCTCACCTTTTCAGGCATGGATGAATGATCCAAATGGTTTGTGTAAGATAGATGACACTTATCATATGTTCTACCAGTTCAATCCAAACAGTACCGAGTGGGGCCCGATGCACTGGGGGCATGCCATCAGTAACGATTTGATTTCCTGGACGCATTTGCCGGTATTTAACCATCCCGAACATCCCCTGGCTTCTCTGGGGGCGACCGGTGGGGCTTTCTCCGGTACGACCTTTATCAATAACGAAGGCGAGGCGGAAATTTTCTATACGGAACGTCTCCCGGCCTACGATCTCTATAAGGATTATATTGAAGTACAGAAGAAGGCCGCAATTGATCGCTATGGTATTAAAGCAACGCATATCCAGACTATTCTGGAGAAAAAAATAGAATTAGTCGGCTGTGATATTCGCGATCCTAAAGTTTGGTTTGATAGCGAAACGCAGTGCTATCGAATGATCCTCGGCTCCGTTTATGACGGGAACCCGTCCGTGCTTCAATTTGTCTCACGGGACAGTGAGGAATGGGCGTTTGAAAATGTCCTGTATACGGCGCCGGGATATTTTGCTGAAAATAAAGGCCGTTGCGTTGAATGTCCGGATTTTTTCCAGCTGGGCGCTAAATGGGTACTGACTATCGGTATTGTCGGTTACCAGGAGCCAGAGACAAAGCGTCACAATCTTCTGTACGCCATTATTGGCACATTTGACAACGGCGTTTTCACTGCGGAAAGCGAGATGCAAGTGCTGGACTTCGCGACGGAGTATTATGCATTACAAACGTTCAAGGACGGCCAGCGCCAGGTTGGTATTGCATGGCTATTTAATTGGGCAATGAAAAAGCCAATTAAATCATCATATAACGGTGAAATGTCTATTCCAAAAGAAATCTTCATTAACGCCAACAATAAAGTCGCTATGCGCCCCGTTAACGAACTTGAAAAATATGTTGACGAATATTGTGACGTCAAATTGAAAGCCGGTGAGGACCATCGTATCAACAAGGGAAAATCATTAAGGATCCGCTTAGAGCAGGGTTTACAGCCGAACGAAGACCTCATATTGGCCGGAGATAAGGGGGAATGGCTGGCGATTTCATACCGCGATGGCTATGTGAGCATAGAAGAAACCGTCGTGAGTGAAGCGCAATACCGGGCTCGCGCAGCAGAGATAAAAAATCTCGAGATTATTTTTGATGCGGGAATTGTCGAGCTGTTTATCAATGATGGTGAAATCTGCGCAACGAAACGCAGCTATAAACTATCACACTGTAAGCAATTAAAAGTGAATACTCTTCGCGAAAAAAACATACGAATCGAAACCTTACATACAAGCTGGTAAAGCCTGGAGGATTGAAAAATGAATACCACAAGCCAAGAACGGATGTCCGTGCGTGAGCACGTGGCATACGGCTCCGGAGATATGGCCTTAAGTGTTTCAATTATTTCCGCCTCTCTCCTTATTTATACTTTTATGATCAGCGTGGTAGGGCTAACACCGATTGATGCGGGATGGGTACTCCTCGCCGTGCGTTTGATCGATGCCATTACCGATCCTGTGATGGGGTGGTTGTCAGGTAAGGTGAAAACTCGCTGGGGCCGCTATCGTCACTGGATCGCTATCTGTTCAATTCCCTTTGGTATTTCCCTCTTTATGTTGTTCACCGTGGTTGGTGAAAGTTACAGTGCCAGGCTGGGGTGGACAACAGGGGCATATATTTTAAATAGCATTATGTTTACCATGATTGCGATCCCCTATATTTCTCTTGTCGGGGTAATGACCAACGACCCTGCTGAACGCCTGAAGGCGAATACGTTTCGTTTCCCGATGGCGAAAGCCGCCACCATTATTGTGACCACCTTTGTACCATACTATGTGACTTCTAAAGGCGCTGCCGAGGCTGGAAATGCCTATGCCCTGGCCTTTTTGGTCTTAGGGATTGCCAGCATCATTGTTCTTATGTTTTGTGCTTTTTATGTTAAAGAGCGGGTTGAAATTAATAGTCCCAACAATGTTTCAACGAAGAAGCAAATTCTATCATTAATGAAAAATGACCAATGGTTGATTCTCTGTATTACTATGGTCCTGCTACTGATTGCTTTCGCCACGCGTGGTAACATTGCCTTCATTTATGGCACTGAATTTGCAAAAGCCGCAGGTGGATGGGAAATCGGTATCTTCATGGGGATGTGGTCTGCCGGCGGTATCGCTGGTGCGTTGATATCTAAATGGTTAACGGATCGCTATAATAAGCTGGCCGTATTCCGCTGGTCTCTTTATTTGTCCGCGTTAATGGCCGTTGCCATGTATTTTATCGTCGGTATCGGTGATTTATATTTGGCAATCCTCTTCTATTTCCTGTGTTGCGCCGTCTCGGAGATTAACTCGCCTATTTTATGGGCCTCCATCGCTGAGGTGGGTTTTTATGGTGAAATTAAAACCGGGGTGAATACCTCAGGCTTATCGATTGGCTTTATCTCGTTTAGCCAAAAGCTGGGAATGAGTATTTCTGGCCCTATTACGGGCTATACCCTGACCTGGATTGGATATGAAGCGGGAGCTAAATTATCTATGGAAACATTGCTGGGGCTATCGATGGCGGTAACATTTATTCCTGCCATTTTCTTTTTGATAGCCAGTTTTGTATTTAAACGCTATTTTATTGATAATGAATATTTCAGGGAGATGATCGTTAGCAATAAATTACCCACTGATAAGCTATCTAGTGAAAAAGATCGGATAGTAGATTGTTAATGACTTTTTGCTTAAGCATTCAGGTACTAGATTTTGCCGTATCTGGTACCCCGATAACAATTGTTCCGATATCTCCGTAGTGGAAAACGAACATCTTAAAGAGTATAGTAATATTAGGATCGCGGTACTCTTCAAGGCTCACCGATTGCTGCTGAGCGGTGGCAAGCAGATAAGGACCCCGTTGATGATTGGAAAAATATCGGAGAGAAAGGTGCGGGTTGGTATTTTTGAGAATAGTTGTGACCCATGTCTGATTTATTTAACGACACACGTTATTGATTGAGAGGGTAGATGGAAATGGTCACAATCAAAGATATAGCGTTGGCATTGGGTATTTCACACGTCACCGTATCAAGAGCGCTTAATAACCCTGAAAAAGTTCAAGCCAAAACCAGAGAGAAGATTTTGGCCAAGGCCAAAGAGCTGCACTATGTCCCCAATGCGGCGGCAAGGGACATGAAAAAATCCCGGCTACCGGTTATTGGCGTTATCTCATTAAATATGGGAAGAAGTAGCTATGGTAGTGAAATGCTGGGTTCGATCAGTGAAAAAGCTAAGGAAACCAACTATCAGTTAATTTTTATCCATGTTGAAGATTCCTCTCCCACCGAACTGGACCTTAATTTTCTTAGAGAGAAACGAATATCAGGTCTTATTTACCTTTCGCTTGATCCTTGTGAAATTGAGTATCAGTCAATATTTGATGAGGTCAAGACCGTGTTTGTTAACTGTCATTGTGCGCGCGGTAATTATTCTAGCGTGCAGGCTGATAACGAGCAGGGATTGTATAATATTGCTAATCTGGTCTTTCATCGCCCATGGTTTACCCGCAGCCTTTTTATTAATTTTGATGAAAGTTATCACGCCGCGGTTAAGCGCAAACAGGGATATATAAAGGCGCTTAATGATAATCACATTGCGTTTTCTGCTGATGATTATTTTGTTGTTCCAGTTAGCTATGATTATGATTTCACTGTATTAGATAATGATATTCTTGGCGCTATTCAGCGTGGCGTTAATGTCATCTTTTGCGGTCGTGACGAAATTGCGCTGGAAGTATACTTTTCTTTGCAACGGCTGGGGTTTTCTATTCCCCAGGACGTTTCGGTGATCGGTTTTGATAACCAGAGTATTATTTCGCAGAGAGTCTATCCTAAGCTTACTACGGTAGAGTTACCTTACCGAAATATGGTATTAAAAGGTTATGATTTAATCGTTTCGGAAGATTCACACTCCATCTGTAATGTAGCGATTAGTTGTGATCCGATCATTCGGGGTTCGTTAAAGTAGGTGGCGGGTATGAGTACAAATAAAGCGGCTTGCGCAGGCGCTTCAGCTATTTATACCTTAAAAACTTGAAGCGTGACGGGTATATTCCGATCAAAGCAGAGACCGGCTCCGTGGACTCTGCTTGCAGAGCCCATCCTGAATCTCTCTTTGTAGGCACTGACCTGGTGACTCAGGGAAGCCTGAAGCACGTGCACCTCATAGTCAGGGGTCTGTGAAAACCGCAGGCTTCTTCGGCCAGCGGCTCTTACCCTTAACTGCGCTGCGGCTATTGCGAAAACGCGTGAAGCGATAATTTACCGGCCCCGATGACGCCGCCTGGTGAGAAGGCCAGGTCAACGGCATGCGCGACCTGACCGGCTTAGCGCTCAAGGGAAAACCAGCGACGCCAGACCCAGCGCAGCAGCAGATACTCGATGGCGCCCAGCGCTAAAAACCACAGGCAAAAGATCAGGGTATAAAGCTGGTTGAGATCCATCAGATGGAATGTCGCCACCAGCTTCTGCGCCAGGGTCAGGCCCAGCGAGGGCGCCGGCAGCAGCAGGCAGGAGAGTAAAGCCAGCAGGAGAATGCCGGCGGCGCTCATGAGCGTTTCTAGCGGATGTTTCATTATTTGTTAATCATCAGTTAAAAACATATTGTCCGGTAAAAAGAGAATCAATGCAATATGGTTTCGTACGTTATTAAAATACGCATTAAGTATTATATTTAAACATCCACTTTCTTTTTATGTTAATTATTTTGGCATAATTTGTGATTAAATTAATGACGTCGAAATGTAAATTAACGTCATTATTAAGCCAGCGCTTTTACAAAAGTATAGGTGCTATATCCCACCAGTGTAGCGATAATAATGGCCAGCAGGATGTACAGCACCAGACGGCGTCCGCGATAGATTCCAAACATAGTAGACCTCGTTTAGTTTTGGTTTATTAATATTCTGCAATAGTTGTTTTATAGAATTAACTTACCATAAATTTTGTATTGGCGAGAGAGTAAATATTGCGCAAGCTCAAATTATCTCCCGCCTGTTTGAAATTTTTCTCATTGGCCCGGAATGATTCCAGGCTTTCCGCCTCACGGAATTTTAAGGGAGATATATTTTGACCAAAACGATCAAAACTAATAATACCACCCCCTCAGGGGATGTCGCGCCACGCCGCGCATATCAGCAGACGGTTGATGCGGTGCTGGCGCAGAAAAAAAGCCACGTCGACGGCCTCAGCGCCGCCGAGGCCGCCGAGCGTTTGAAGACCTTCGGCCCCAACGCCTTGCCGGAGAAAAAAGGCAAGCCGGCCTGGCTGCGCTTCCTTGCCCATTTTAACGACGTCCTGATTTTTGTCCTGCTGGCCGCCGCCGCGCTCACCGCGGTCATGGGCCACTGGGTCGATACGCTCGTCATCCTGGGCGTCACGGTGATCAACGCCCTGATCGGCCATATCCAGGAGAGCAACGCCGAAAAATCGCTGCAGGGCATCCGCAATATGCTCTCCAGCGACGCGCGCGTGCAGCGCAGCGGCAAGCATGAAACCATCCCGACCCGCGACCTGGTGCCGGGCGATATCGTGATTCTGCGCGCGGGTGACCGCGTGCCTGCCGATATGCGCCTGATTGAGAGCCATAATCTGCGGGTCGAAGAGGCGATTCTCACCGGCGAGTCGACGGTAGTGGATAAAACCACCGACGCGCTGGAAGGCGAACTGCCGCTGGGCGACCGTATCAATATGCTCTTCTCCGGCACCACCATCAGCGCCGGCGGCGGCGTTGGCGTGGTGACCGCAACCGGTCAGGAGACCGAGCTCGGCCACATCAACCAGATGATGGCGGGCATCGAGAAGCACCGCACGCCGCTGCTGGTGCAGATGGATAAGCTCGGTAAGGCGATTTTCGTTATCATCCTGGCGATGATGGCCGCGCTGTTCGTCTTCAGCCTCGCGCTGCGCGACATTCCTCTCGGCGAGCTGCTGCTCTCCCTGATTAGCCTGGCGGTGGCCGCCGTGCCGGAAGGCTTACCGGCGATTATCTCGATTATTCTCTCTCTGGGCGTACAGGCGATGGCGCGCCAGCGGGCGATTATCCGCAAGCTGCCAACGGTGGAAACCCTGGGCGCCATGACCGTGGTGTGCTCGGATAAAACCGGCACCCTGACGATGAACGAGATGACCGTCAAAGCGATCATCACCGCCGACTGCTGCTACCGCGTCGAAGGCGACAGCTACGAGCCACAGGGTAACATCTGCCTGGAAGGCAGCAACGAGCCGGTGCAGATTAAACCGGGCAGCGTGCTGGAAACCTATCTGCGCACCATCGATCTGTGTAACGACAGCCAGATGATTCAGGACGAGCGCGGCCTGTGGGGTATTACCGGCGGGCCGACCGAAGGCGCGCTGAAGGTGCTGGCGGCGAAAGCGCAGCTTGCGCCAGTCGATGCCCGCCTGGTCGCGAAAATCCCGTTCGACTCGCAGTACAAGTACATGGCGACCCACCAGAAAATGGGCGACGTCGAGCAGGTGCTGATTACCGGCGCGCCGGACGTGATTTTTGCCCTGTGCCGCCATCAGTTGAGCAAGCAGGGGGCGGTGCCGTTCGAGCCGCAGTACTGGGAAGAGGAGATGGCGCGCTTTGCCCGCCAGGGCCTGCGTATGGTCGCCGCCGCCTACAAACCGGCGAACGTTGGCAGCACCACGCTGACCCACGACGATCTGCGCGAAGGACTGGTCTTCCTCGGCATTGCCGGAATGATGGACCCGCCGCGTCCGGAAGCGATTGACGCTATCCACGCCTGCCAGAACGCGGGGATCCGCGTGAAGATGATTACCGGCGACCACCCGCAGACGGCGATGAGCATTGGCCAGATGCTGGGGATCACCAACAGCAGCCAGGCGATGACCGGCTATCAGCTGGAGCACATGGACGACGCCGAGCTGGCGAAAGCCGCCGTTGAGTACGATATCTTTGCCCGTACCAGCCCGGAGCACAAGCTGCGCCTGGTAAAAGCGCTGCAGGATAACGGCGAAGTAGTTGGCATGACCGGCGATGGCGTCAATGACGCTCCGGCGCTGCGCCAGGCCGACGTCGGGATCGCCATGGGCATTAAGGGCACCGAGGTGACCAAAGAGGCCGCCGACATGGTCCTGACCGACGACAACTTTGCCACCATCGCCAGTTCGGTCAAAGAGGGGCGTCGGGTCTACGACAACCTGAAGAAGACCATTCTGTTCATCATGCCGACCAACCTGGCGCAGGGGCTGCTGATTATCATCGCCCTGCTGGCGGGGAACATCATTCCGCTGACGCCGGTGCTGATTCTGTGGATGAACATGGCCACCTCCGCGACGCTCTCCTTCGGCCTCGCGTTTGAAGCCGCCGAGCGCAACGCCATGAACCGGCCGCCGCGTAAAACCGGCCAGCACGTTATGGACGCCTTCGCCGTCTGGCGCGTCGCTTTCGTCGGCACCATGATCGCCGTCGCCGCCTTTATGCTTGAAGCCTGGCTGGCGCCGCGCGGCCACAGTCCGGAGTTTATCCGCACCGTCCTGCTGCAGATGCTGGTCACCGCGCAGTGGGTCTATATGATTAACTGCCGCAGCAGCGACAGCTTCTCGCTGAGCATGGGACTGCTGCGCAACAAAGGCATCTGGCTGGTGAGCGGCGTGCTGCTGCTGATGCAGCTGGTCATCATCTACGTACCGGTGATGCAGACGATGTTTGGCACCGAAGGGCTGCCGCTGCGCTACTGGTTCATCACGCTGGTCATCGGTATCGCGATGTTCCTGGTGGTGGAAGTTGAGAAGCGCCTGACCCGTAGTTTCCGCAAAGCCGCATAGCGTGTCTGACCCGCCCGGCGTCCCTTCTCCTGAGGGGGGAGGGACGCCGCATCGTCGTAAGGAATTCCCCATGAACAAGATTATCCGCTCCGCCCTGCTGGCCTGCGGCCTGGCAGGCTACGCGCTTATTGCCGCCGCCGCGCCGGCCGTTCCGGTGCGCGTCGCCACCGTGGAACACGCGCCGCATGCCGGTGAACGGCAAATCTCCGGCCGCGTCGAGGCCATTCACTCCGTCGATATTCGCGCCCGCACCGAAGGAAAGATTGTGCAGCGCCACTTCCAGGATGGGCAGTACGTCAACCAGGGCGATCCGCTGTTTACGCTGGATGACGCCCAGCCGAAAGCCGCACTGGCGCTGGCCCAGGCTGAACTGAAAAGCGCGCAGGCTTCGCTACGCCAGGCCCAGCAGCAGCTGAGCCGCTACCAGCAGCTGAAAAATAACCACGCAATCAGCCGCAACGACGTAGACACCGCTCAGATGCAGCGCGATGTCGCCGCCGCCGCCGTCGAGCAGGCCCGGGCGCGCATTGCCGCCCAGCAGATTACGCTCGGCTATACCCGCATTACCTCGCCGGTCACCGGGCGCGTCGGCCATAGTCCTTTTCACGTCGGCGGGCTGGTGAATCCCGCCAGCGGCGTGCTGGTCGATGTGGTCCAGCTTGATCCCATTCGCGTGGCGTTCTCGCTGGATGAAACCGCCTTTTTCGCGAAAGCGGGACAGCACACGGATATCGCCGCGCTGAAGCAGGCGTGGCTGGCGCAGGTGGATGTCGATGGGCGGCGTGAAGACGGCGCCCTGACCTCCGTCGATAACCGTATTGATAGCCGCACCGCCAGCGTGGCGCTGCGCGCTGAGTTTGCCAACCCGCAGCACCGTCTGCTGCCGGGCGGCAACGTCACGGTTTTCTTCCGGCCGCAGCAGCTTAAGGAGAGCCCGATGATCCCGGCCTCTGCGCTACAGCAGGATGCGCTGGGCTTTTACTGCTGGGTACTGACGGCGGATAACACCGTGACGATGCGCCGTTTAGCGCCCGCCGGTCAGCATGGCCAGAGCTTCGTGGTGGCCGATGGTCTGAAAGCGGGGGAGCGCGTAGTGACGGAAGGCGCTCAGCGCCTGCGTGACGGCGCGGCCGTTCAGCTGCTGAGTGAATAAGGGAGAGGCGATGCTCACATTTTTTATCCGTCGCCCGCGCTTTGCGATGGTGATTGCGCTGCTGATGACCTTTGTCGGCGCGGTCTCGCTGAAGCTGATCCCGGTCGAGCAGTATCCGCAGATTACGCCGCCGGTCATCAACGTTAGCGCCAGCTGGCCGGGCGCCAGCGCGGCGGACGTGGCGGAAGCCATTGCCGCGCCGCTGGAGACCCAGCTCAACGGCGTCGATCATATGCTCTATATGGAGTCCACCAGTTCCGATGAGGGGACCTACAGCCTGAGCCTGACTTTTGCCGCCGGGACCGATGCCGATTTAGCCGCGATCGACGTGCAGAACCGCGTGTCGCAGGCGGTGGCGCAGCTGCCTGCCGACGTGCAGCAGAACGGCGTGCAGGTGCGTAAGCGGGCGACGAACCTGCTGATGGGCGTGAGTCTCTATTCGCCGCTCGGCACGCTATCGCCGCTGTTTGTCAGCAACTACGCCAGCACTCAGGTGCGCGAGGCGCTGGCGCGTCTACCCGGCGTCGGGGAAGTGCAGATGTTCGGCGCGCGCGACTACAGCATGCGCATCTGGCTGCGCCCCGACCGCATGAACGCGCTGAATATCACAACCGACGATATTGCCCAGGCGCTGCGCGAGCAGAACGTACAGGGCGCGGCGGGGCAGGTGGGGACGCCGCCGGTATTTAACGGCCAGCAGCAGACGCTGACCATCAACGGTATCGGGCGACTCAGCGACGCCGCCGGCTTCGGGCAAATTGTGGTTCGCAGCGGCGAACGCGGCCAGCTGGTACGCCTGTCTGACGTGGCGACCATTGAGCTGGGCGCGCGCAGCTACAGCTCCGGCGCGCAGCTCAACGGCAAAGATTCCGCCTATCTCGGTATCTATCCGACGCCCACCGCCAACGCCCTGCAGGTCGCCACCGCGGTGCGCGCTGAGCTGACCCGGCTGCACGCGCGTTTCCCGGCGGATCTCACCTGGGAAGTGAAGTTTGATACCACCCGCTTTGTGGCGGCGACGATCAAAGAGATCGGCGTGTCGCTGGCGCTGACCCTTATGGCGGTGGTGGTGGTGGTTTCGCTGTTCCTCCAGAGCTGGCGGGCAACGCTGATTGTCGCGCTGGCGATCCCGGTGTCGCTTATCGGCACCTTTGCCGTGCTTTATGCGCTGGGCTACAGCGCCAATACCCTGAGCCTGTTCGCGATTATTCTCGCCCTGACCATGGTGGTGGATGACGCCATCGTGGTGGTGGAGAGCGTGGAAACGAAAATGGCGGAGGGGCTGGATCGCGGCGCCGCGACCGCCGAGGCGCTGCGGCAAATCGCCGGGCCGGTGATCGCCACAACTCTGGTGCTGCTGGCGGTGTTTGTGCCGGTAGCGATGCTGCCGGGGATCGTCGGCGAGCTGTATCGCCAGTTTGCGGTGACCTTATCGACGGCGGTGACGCTGTCGAGCGTGGTGGCGCTGACCCTGACGCCCGCGCTGTGCGCGCTGCTGCTGCGTCCGCGGCCGCAGCAGCCAGCCGCTATCTGGCGCGGTTTTAACCGCGGTCTGGATACGGTGCGCGATGGCTACGGGCGTCTGGTCGGGAGGATGAATCGTCGCCCCTGGCTGGCGCTGGCGGCGACGATGGCGGCGGCCGGGGTGGTGGTGTTTAGCTTTACCACCATGCCAAAGGGTTTTCTGCCGCAGGAAGATCAGGGCTACTTCTTTGCCAGCGTGCAGCTGCCTGAAGCCGCCTCGCTGGAGCGTACCGAAGCGGTGATGGCCCAGGCGCGCGAGCTGCTGTTGTTGAATCCGGCGGTTGAGGATGTGATTCAGGTCTCCGGTTTTAATATTCTCAACGGTACCAGCGCTTCAAACGGCGGATTTATCTCGGTGATGCTGAAGGACTGGCACCAGCGGCCGCCGCTGGAGGCGGTGATGGAAAAGGTGCAGGGCCAGCTGATGGGGCTACCGGAGGCGACGATCATGACTTTTGCGCCGCCGACGCTGCCGGGGCTGGGCAACGCCTCCGGGTTTAATTTACGCATTCTGGCCCAGGCCGGACAATCGCCGGCGGAGCTGGAGCAGGTGACGCATCAGGTGCTGCGGACGGCTAACCAGTACCCGCAGCTGAGCCGGGTATTTACCACCTGGAGCAGCAACGTGCCGCAGCTGACGCTCACCGTCGATCGCGACCAGGCGGCCCGGCTGAACGTACCGGTGGCGAGGATTTTCAGCAGCCTGCAAACCGCGTTTGGCGGCACCCGCGCCGGCGATTTCAGCATCAACAATCGTGTCTACCACGTGGTGATGCAAAACGAGATGCAGTGGCGCGAGCGGGCAGAGCAGATAAGCGAGCTGTACGTGCGCAGCGACAGCGGCGAGCGGGTTCGCCTGAGTAATCTGGTGACGATTACGCCGACGGTGGGCGCGCCGTTTATTCAGCAGTATAACCAGTTCCCGTCGGTATCGGTGAGCGGGTCGGCGGCCGAAGGCGTCAGCAGCCGGACGGCAATGGCGGTGATGGAGCAGATTTTACAAGCGAACCTGCCGCACGGTTATGATTACGCCTGGAGCGGCATCTCCTGGCAGGAGCAGCAGACCGGTAACCAGGCGGTGTGGATTGTGCTGGCGGCGGTAGCGATGGCGTGGCTGTTCCTCGTCGCCCAGTATGAGAGCTGGACGCTGCCGGCGAGCGTGATGCTGTCGGTGCTGTTCGCCATCGGCGGGTCGCTGCTGTGGCTCTGGTGGGCCGGTTACGCCAACGATGTGTACGTGCAGATAGGCCTGGTGCTGCTGATCGCGCTGGCGGCGAAAAACGCGATTTTGATCGTCGAGTTTGCCCGGGCGAAGCGCGAAGAGGGGATGTCGATCGTCGATGCCGCCCGCGAAGGGGCGACCCGCCGCTTCCGCGCGGTAATGATGACGGCGGTCTCTTTTATCATCGGGATTGTGCCGATGATGCTCGCCACCGGCGCCGGGGCGCAGAGCCGGCGGATTATCGGTACCACGGTGTTCAGCGGCATGCTGGTGGCGACGGTAATCGGCATTTTATTTATTCCTTCGCTGTACGTGCTGTTCCAGCGGCTGCGCGAGTGGGCCCACCGCCGGATGTAGGTGGCCCGGACCTGTCCGGGCTACAATACTGCATATTGCCGATAACCCGTAGCCCGGGTAAGGCGTTTACGCCGCAACCCGGGGAATATGCCGCGACGTGGTATTGCTGTGGCTTCTTCCCGGCTTGCGCTGCGCTTAGCCGGGCTACCGGGCCGCAGATTGCCGGTAATCCGTAGCCAGGACAGGCGCGTAAGCGCCGCCTCCGGGAGAGTTTCATGCAGCTACGGATATGTCTCTGAAACAACGTGTTATGCAGCGATGCCCTGGCCCCCGCTGAAATCGGCGAACCGGAGGACCGAAGACAAGGGCTGGCCGCCAGGGATGGCGGACAGAGGCGAATCGAGACACGACAAAATTGCCTGGAGCAATTTTGAACAGCGCTTGCGCTGGCCCCGTAGGGGCGAGTCCCAGGGATGGGACGAGTAAGGTCGAGTTGAGCCGACCTCGGGCTGAGGACCGGGAGGTGAGCGCAGTGCGCAGCACCGATTTATTTGCGGGACCGCGGGGATTGTAAAGGGGGAGACGGTTTTCTCCCCCTTTACCCG
>NZ_JBEAFN010000047.1:0-17614 GCF_040061795.1 Klebsiella sp. GN_Kp190 | reverse complement strand
CATTTTCTGCGAAATAGCGGTGAACGGAACCCCTACCACACCGTCCCGGAAGCGGCGCTTGACGCGCCTGTCCGGGCTACCCAATCTGCCACCCTCCAACACCGAGCCCGAAAATCCCGGGTCGCGGCGTAAACGCCTTACCCGGGCTACTCCCCTGCATATCACGTTGTTTCAGAGGCATATCGTAGCTGCATGAAACTCCCCCGGAGGCGGCGCTTGACCCGCCTGTCCGGGCTACTCGATCTGCCACCCTCCAACACCGAGCCCGGAAATCCCGGGTCGCGGCGTAAACGCCTTACCCGGGCTACTCCCCGCTGACGGCTGGAAACCCGTAGCCCCGGTAAGCGCAGCGCGACCGGGGAGAACGGCCGCTGATGCTTACCGGCTGCTCTGCAAAAACTGCCTGACGCGCTCGGAATCCGGGTTGGTGAAAAACTTCTCCGGCGGCGCTTTCTCAATCAACAACCCCTTCTCAAGAAACACCACCTCATCCGAGACCTGGCGCGCAAAGTCCATCTCGTGGGTCACCACCACCATCGTGTAGCCCTCGGCGGCCAGCGCCTTCATCACACCCAGCACCTCATTGACCAGCTCGGGGTCCAGCGCGGACGTCGGCTCATCAAACAGAATCACCTCCGGCGACATCGCCAGCGAACGGGCAATCGCCACCCGCTGCTTCTGTCCACCGGAGAGCGTAATCGGGTAAACGTCGGCTTTATGCGCCATCCCCACTTTCTCCAGCTGCTGCATGGCGATAGCTTTCGCTTCATCACGCTTCATCCCCTTCACGTGCAGCAGCGCTTCGCTGACGTTCTGCTGCACCGTCAGGTGCGGCCACAGGTTAAAGCTCTGAAACACCATGCCAACCCGCTCGCGGATTTTCGACAGCTGGCGATGGGACATCGCGCGGCCATTATGCTCATCAATCCCCAGCCGCTGGCCGCTGATGCGGATCTCGCCGCGATCCGGCTGTTCCAGCCAGTTCATGCAGCGCAGCAGCGTCGATTTACCCGACCCCGACGAGCCGAGAATGCTCACCACGGTCCCCTTTTCTACCGTCAGGTTGATATCACGCAGAACTTCCACGTTATCAAACTGTTTAGAGACGTTTTTGACGCTTACAGCAGTAGTATCAGACATGACTCATTCCTCTTCTGACTCCCCAGGCGCTCAGGCGTTTAATCAGCAGCTCCACCAGGATGCTGATCGCCCAGTAGAGCCCAATCGCGACGATAAAAGCGTTAAACGGGATAAAATAGGTGGCCTGCACGCTGTTAGCCGCAGCGGTTATCTCCTGGACGGTGATAATGCTGAGGAAAGCGGTATCTTTCAGGCAGATAATCAGCTGGTTCCCCATCAGCGGGAGCGCGGAAGAGAGAATATTGGGCAGAATAATGCGGCGGAATATTTTGTAGCGCGAAAACCCCTGCGCGACCGCCGCCTCGATATAGCCACCGGAAAATACCCGCCGCTGGCTGCGCAAAATCTCAAAGAAATAGGCGCCGTGGTAGATAATTAAGGCAATTAAGCCGGCGGTCCAGGGCTCCATACTAATACCCACTTGCGGCAGCCCGTAATAGAGCAAATAGGCGAGGATCAAAAAGGGAATCGCCCGCATTAAGCTGACAAAGGCAATAATAAGCCGGTTAAGGGTTTTCTTTTGATATTCGCTTAAATAGCACAGGACAACGCCGATAATTAATCCGGCAATTGCCGCGGTAATAAAAAGCTCAAGGGTGGCGAGTAAACCGGCAATAAAGCTGTCGCGCACCGACCAGATAACGGCCCACTGATTCATAGCACCTCCCGTATTTATCGTGCCAGACGCTTCGCTTTACGCTCGGCCATTCCCTGCAGTTTCAGCAGCAGGCCAATAATCACCACGTACAGCAGACCCGCCGCCAGAATCGGCGAAAGCGGTTCATAGGTGACCGAAGAAATCCGGTTGGTGACGCGCGTCAAATCCACCACGCCAATCACCGCAATGGCCGGACTGCCCTTAATCAGGAACGACATCTCGTTAACCAGCGCGGGCAGGCTTTCAATCCACATCTGCGGCAGCATGATGTAGCGGAAGTAGGCCCAGCGGCGCATCCCGACCGACTCCGCCGCTTCCCGCTGTTCGCGGGGAAAAGTGCGAAAGGCGTTGCGCCATATTTCGGCGTTAAAGGCCGAGGTATTGAGCGTCAGCGCCACTATCGCTGCGACGTTTTTGTCGAGGTTAATCCCGACGGTCGGCAGAGAAAGAAACAGGAACAGCACCAGCGTGACCAGCGGCGTCGCGCGGGCGAGGCTGATATAGACCACCAGCAGCTGATCGATAACCGGAATGCGCAGCATGCGCACCAGCGCAATCAGCAGGCCAATCACCACCCCAAAGGCAATGGCGATGGCCGAAATCCAGAGGGTCGTCCATGCGCCTTCAATCAGTAACTGCCAGGAAATTGCATCCATGAAGCCCTCCTTCACTCAACGGGCGGCGGTTACCCGCCGCAGAACGCATTACAGACCGGCCAATTTATGGAACTGTTCCGGGCTGGTGATTGGCACGTTCGGAAGATCGTCATAGGTTTCGCCAAACCACTTTTTCTGGAGTTCCGCGAGCTTGCCGGTCTCCTTCATGTGGTTCATAAACTTGGTCATATAGGCCAGCAGCTGCGGCGAGTTTTTCGGGATCGGCCAGGCCATATAGCCCGGGCCGGATACCGCCAGACCTTTGGCGAACACCTTCGGCTTGGCCTTCGCCAGGTCGTTGACCGAGATAACCACGTTAATCACGTAGTCCAGGCGTTTGTTGGCGAGATCGGCGTAGGCTTCCGGGTAGGAGGGATACTCCACCACCGGCCCCAGCTTACCGCCGGTTTTCTCCAGCATCGCTTTCAGTTCCGGCAGCCTTGCCAGCAGCGCGCTGCCCGCCTGGACGCCCACCTTTTTCCCGCTCAGTTCGGCAATGGTGTTCAATGAATTATCGCCCGCGCGTTTGACAAAATAGTGCTGCGCTGACGCCCACGGCGGCGTGAAATCAAAGACCTTGAGACGGTCGTCGGTGATCACCGCGCCGGTTAAGGCCATATCGTATTGCCCGGTAGAAACCGCCGCCAATAATCCGGTCCACGGCAAAATGCTCTGGTCGACGTTGAATTTCGCGTATTTGCGTAATTCATCGAGCATATCTTTGTTGAAGCCATCCGCCTGGCCGTTATTCATAAAGTTAAAAGGCGCGTAATCATCTTCGGTTGCGACTTTCAGGGTGCCGGATTTTTCTATTTCCGGAAGATCCGCGGCGGCTGCGTGATAAGAAAAGGCCATCGCCATGATGGCGCCCAGACAAATTGAACCTAATGATTTTTTCATTAATTCACCCCTAATTAATTCGCCAGACGTGTTCACTCCAGAACATGAAAAGGTTTTGCAAAATATGTGCCGACGGAAGTTCCGGTCCGCGACTGATGAATACGTTTTTACTGTAGGGAGCGTTTTAAATTTCCGGATAGAGCCAGATTCACCGCGCGGATGTGTCAGTCATTCTCAGGGTGGTATGGAATTTGCTCCAGTGTCTGTACTGTGCGTTTGAGTAAGGAGCCAGGCATGATCCGACACCTGTTACACGTTGATTTCGACCCGCGCCGCGGTTTGCAGGAGCAGGTGCGCGAGACGCTGATTAACGCCATTCTGGGCGGCATTTTTTCCGCCGACACGCCGCTCCCCTCCTGCCGCCAGCTGGCCAGCCAGCTGCGGGTCTCGCGCAACACCACGGCGCTGGTTTTTGAAGGGCTGGTTAACGAGGGATACCTCGTGAGTCGCCCGCGCAGCGGTTATTACCTGCATCCGGATTACCAGCACGCCAGCCCCTCTTCGGCGCCGGAAGCTGCACCGCAGGACGAGGGTTCTGCACCACGCTGGGGCACGCGACTGCAAATCACCCCCAGCCAGCAGGAGTCGATTCTGAAGCCGGCCGGCTGGATGAACTACCGCTATCCGTTTATCTACGGCCAGCCGGATACCCGCCAGTTCCCGCTGGCGACCTGGCGCTCGGCGGCAAACTGGCTGCACGGCGGGGTTCGCGACCCGGAGTGGGTGGTGGATCACATCGATCGCGACGTGCCGATGCTGATTGAGCAGATCCGCACCCGGGTACTGCCTAAACGCGGCATTGTCGCCTCGCCGGACGAGATTCTGATTACCCTCGGTTCGCAAAACGCGCTGTACCTGCTGACGCGCCTGCTGATGTCATCCAGCACGCGCGTTGGCGTGGAGAATCCCTGCTTTCGCGAGGCCATTAACACCTTTCTGCTTGCCGATACCGATATCGTGCCGCATCCGGTGGATGAACAGGGGATCGTCCTCAACGACGCCCCCTGCGATTACTACTACGTCACTCCCGGACACCAGGTGCCAACCGGGGTGGCGATGAGCAAAGCGCGGCGCGACCAGCTGCTGGAGCATGCCGCTCGCCATGATGCGGTGATTATTGAGGACGATTACGACTCTGAAAGTAACTTTATGCTCAACCCGCTGCCGGCGCTGAAGGCCAGCGATCGCTGCGGAAGAGTGATCTACGTGAGCAGCCTGTCAAAAGCGCTATCGCCGGGCCTGCGGCTGGGCTTTATGGTCGCTGACCCGGATCTGATTGACGAAGCCCGGGCGCTGCGGCGGCTGGTGTATCGTCATCCGCCGACCAATATTCAGTATCAGATGGCCCATTTCCTCGCCCAGGGCCACTATGAAACCCACCTGCGGCGCTACCATTACGACTCTGCCCAGCGCTGGGACCGTCTCAACAACGCGCTACAGCAGCATCTGCCGGAGTGCCGCATCATCCCCGGCAGCGAACACGCCAACGCGTTCTGGCTGGCCACGCCGGAGCAAATCAACACCCAGCAGCTGACCTGGCGCGCCGCCCACGCCGGGGTGCTGATTGAGCCCGGCGCGCGGCATTTTCTCAGCGACGCGCCGCCGGCTAACTTCTTCCGGATGGGGTTCCACGCCATTCACCCTGACGCCATCGAACAGGGCGTGGAGGTACTGCGCGGCCAGCTGGCGCAGATGGGCTGAACGCAGGGCCCCCAGCCTTAACGCGGCGGCCTCACGATGATAGCGACAAATAAGGATGAACGGCGGAAACAATAAGACCGACGGCAAAACACACAAACACGATGCCACCGGTTTTATTCAGCTTAACAAAGGCATTCCCGGACGACATTTTCGTTTTTACGCTGTGTGCGAAAAGGCCGTAGAGTGAATGAATGACAACCACCAGAATACAGAAGGTTATCGACAGCACGCTGAACTGCGGAATAAAGGGCTGCTGTGGATGAATAAACTGGGGAAACAGCGCCATAAAAAACACAATGGGTTTGGGATTAAACAACGACACCAGTACTCCCTGACGAAACCGCTGGCTGGCGGAAGGCATCGTTGAATCGGCAGAAGAGAGAGGTTGATTCAGCGCGCGGGGCACCGAGCGAAAGAGCTTTACGCCCAGATAGATCAGATAGGCCGCCCCAACCCCCTTGACTATCAACAGCGTCAGCTGAGAGGTGGTAATCATCACGCCAACGCTGCTGGCAGCAATAATCGATATGACGCCCATCCCCACCGCCACGCCGATAATCCCCGCCATTGCATTACGCAGATTATAATTCAGGGTGTTGGTCAGCGTCAGAAGCACTCCTGGCCCGGGGCTGGCAATGGTCAGGCTGGCAATCAGTATATAAAGGTAGAGCTGCTGCATTGAAAAAGGATCCTGTACAGAACAGGGCGCGGCTCCGCCCCTGAAATGATTAACAACGTCGTATCTTCAGGACGTGCGCTCGCTCAGCGTCAACAGCACAACCGTACTTGATGTGTTTTGTACACTACCGTAACAATTTTATATTGTCATCAAATTTAAAATTAACCCTATAAATCATAATAATAAAAAACAAACATTTATTTTAAGACTATTAACCCGCTATTTACCCCATAAAACGTTACTAATAAGTCACCCTATCGCTCGCCGCCGAAACGCTAGCGATATTGCTCATACTCCACGGCTTCGCGAACCTGGACTAGCGCCGCGCGCAGGCTATCGAAGGGAACGGAGCCGAGGGCGATGCGGATCGCCTGCGGAACGTTCGCTGTAACGCAAAAAGGCTCGGCGGTCGACACGGAAATATGGCGCTCCATCAGCGTTTTCGCCAGCCGATCGGCCCGACTCTCCTCGCCCAGAGGCAGCCAGACAAAATACGAATCCGGATGGCTGACGAAGGGAAGCGCGCCGAGAACCTCACGGGCAACCCCCTGCCGCCGCCGCGCATCCTGGCGTTTCTGCGCTTCAAAACGCGCCACCGTGCCGTCTTCAATCCAGGCGCAGATCAGCGAACTCACCAGCGAAGGGGTGTTCCACGTGGTGGCCCGTATAGCGCGCTCAATCTCCGGCCGATAGCGGGACGGGCAGACAACCGTCCCCACGCGCAGTCCGGTGGCGACGTTTTTCGAAAAACCGGTGATATAAACCGTGCTTTCCGGCGCATAGCTGGCCACCGGCGGCGGCGGATGGCAGGTGATTAGCTGGGCGCTGATTATGGCGCTGCCTTTTATGCTGGTGGCCTCGTGGATGACCCGGCCAGCGTCATGGGGCGCTATATCGCCTTCCGCCTGGATCGCGCTCGGCTATGTGTCGCTCTTTAGCATGCTTATCGGCTTTATTTTCTGGTACAAAGGGCTCGCCGCTGGCGGTATCGCCGCCGTCGGCCAGCTCCAGCTATTACAGCCGTTCTTCGGGCTTGGCCTGGCGGCGGCGCTTTTGCACGAAACCGTCAGCCCATTGATGCTGGCCGTGACGCTGGGCGTGATTCTGTGCGTTATCGGTTCGCGCAAATTTGGCAGCTAGCCTGTATTGCCCTTGTAGCCCGGAAATCCCGGGTCGCGGCGTAAACGCCTTACCCGGGCTACCGCCCCGCAGACGGCTGGAAACCCGTAGCCCCGGTAAGCGCAGCGCGACCGGGGAGAACGGCCTGATGCTGACCGTAACCCTGGGCGTGATTCTATGCGTTATCGGTTCGCGCAAATTTGGCAGCTAGCCTGTATTGTCCTTGTAGCCCGGAAATCCCGGGTCGCGGCGTAAACGCCTTACCCGGGCTACTCCCCCGCAGGCGGCTGGAAACCCGTAGCCCCGGTAAGCGCAGCGCGACCGGGGAGAGCGGCCGTTTATACCACCCGCGCGTACTGCAGCATCACCTGCAGCAGCACGTTCGCGCCGGCCTCAACGTGCTCCGGCGACGCATACTCAATTTCGTTGTGGCTGATCCCGTCCCTGCAGGGGATAAAAATCATCCCGGTTGGCGCCAGGTAGCTCATATACACCGCGTCGTGCCCGGCGCCGGAGACAATCTCCCGCGCCGGATAGCCCAGCCGCTGCGCGGCGTCGGCGATCGCCGCCTGGCAATCCGGGTGGAACGGCGCCGCCGGATAGTGGCTCACCTCTTTCAGCGCCACCTTCAGGCCACTCTCCCGCTCAACCCCGGCGATAAACGCCCGCAGCTGGCTGTCCATCTCATCCACCAGCGCATCGCTGAGATTACGCATATCAATCGAAAAAGTGACCTCTCCCGGCACCACGTTGCGGCTGTTCGGATAGACCTGCACCCTCCCTACCGTACCGCGCCCCTCGTCGCTGCGCCCGGCGATCGCCACGACCTCCTGCATAATGCGGGTCGCTGCCTGCAGCGCATCCTGACGCAGGCGCATCGGCGTCGGCCCGGCGTGGGACTCCTGGCCGGTCACCACGCAGTCATACCAGCGGATCCCCAGCACGCCCTGCACAATGCCGATAATTTTCTCTTCATCTTCAAGAATCGGCCCCTGTTCAATATGCGCTTCAAAGTAGGCGCCAACCGGATGGTCGCCCGGCGTCTGGCTGCCGATATAGCCGATACGCGCCAGCTCCGCGCCGACGGTTTTACCGTCCGCATCCTGCGCTGCGTAGATGGTCTCCAGCGGGAATACCCCGGCAAACACCCCGGAGCCCATCATCACCGGCACAAAGCGCGAGCCCTCTTCGTTGGTCCAGAACACCACTTCAATCGGCGCTTCGGTTTCGATATGCCGATCGTTCAGGGTGCGCACCACCTCCAGCGCCGCCAGCACGCCGTAGTTGCCATCAAATTTGCCGCCGGTGGGCTGGGTATCAATATGGCTGCCGGAGACAATCGGCGGCAGCGCCGGATTACGCCCTTCCCGGCGCATAAAGACGTTGCCGATTTTATCGACGGTGACGCGCATCCCCGCCGCCTGCGCCCAGCTAATCACCAAATCCCGCCCCTGGCGATCGAGATCGGTGAGCGTCAGACGACAGCAGCCGCCCTTCGGCGTGGCGCCGATTTCCGCCAGCGCCATCAGCGACTCCCACAGACGCTCGCCGTTAACCCGGCAGTCGGTGGTTTCGGTCATCGGGGTAAAAAGGACATCACTGCTCATTTCGGTCTCCTTGCATAAACGCGGCAGCCAGCTCGACCAGCAGACGATCGCTGCCGCGCGGGCCTAAAAATGACATCCCCAGCGGCAGACCGCCCGTCTGGGCGACCGGCAGCGTCACCTGCGGACGTTGGGTCATCACGGAAATTAACAGCAGGTCGTGAGACAGGCGCCGGACCGCTTCTATCTCTTCGGCCTGCGCCGTCAGCAGCGGCGCGCCATCGGGAACGGTCGGCATCACCAGGACCGCATCGCCCAGCTGCGCGTCCCACCAGGCGGTAAAACGCTCGCGCAGCTGGCAGGCGGCGTCAAACTGCGCGCGAGTGACCGCTTTGCCCCAGAAAAAGCGCTCGCGGACGTCCGGGCCTAGCTGCAGAGCATAGCGCTCAATGGTTTCGCCCTGCGCCTGCCACGCTTCGTAGCCCTGAATCTGGCGGAAGGCGAGATAAATATCGTCCGCGTCGGGCAGCGGCGCATCGAGCGGCGCTAACGGGCCGAAAAAGCGCGCCAGCCGTTGGCGGACCGGCAGCAGCGCCTGCTGGCTGCGCAGCGGCAGGCGGGAAAACAGCCCATCGTGGCAGGCCAGCCGCACGCCGTCGAAATCCGCGCGTTCATCGTCGAACAGACAAGCGGCGACGGCGGAAAAGACCTCCGGCGAGCGGGCAAAGAAGCCGCAGGTGTCCATGGTGGCGCACAGCGGCTGGCAGCCGTCGAGGGAGAGACGGCCGTGGGTTGGACGCAGGCCAAACAGTCCGCAGTAGCTCGCCGGCGTGCGTACCGAACCGCCGGTATCGCTGCCGAGGGCAAAGTCGCACGCCGCGTTCGATACCGCCGACGCCGAGCCGGACGACGATCCGCCGGGTATATGATTCGGCGCGGCGCCGTTGCGCGGGGTTCCGTAATGCACGTTGTGCCCGCTCATCGAATACGCCAGCTCGCTGGTATGGGTTTTGCCGATAAAGCGCGCGCCGTTATCTAACAGCTTTTGCACCACCGGCGCGGTGCGGTTTTTAATCCCGGACAGCGCCAGCAGGTGCGGATTGCCCCCGCCGGTTGGGTAGCCCGCCACGTCGAACAGATCTTTGACCGCAAAGGTTAAGCCGCTCAGCGTCCCGCTGAGCGCATGCGCCACCGGATGCGGCGGATAGGGCATAAAGGCGCGAATGTCGTCCTGCATGATGGTTTCCTCCTGGCCTCAGGCGTAAAGCGCCTGGTTTTCAACGGACGGGCTCAGATCACGCCAGCGATGGCAACTTACCACGTGACGCGGCCCGGCCGGTTCGGTCGTCGGCTGGCTTTGCGCGCAGGCGGGGCGCGCGTGTGGACAGCGTTCGGCAAACGCGCAGCCCGGCGGCAGGCACGAGAGATCCGGCGGCGAGCCGGGAATACAGTGCAGCGCGTCGCCCTTTTTCAACCCCTCTTTCGGCCGGCTGCCCAGCAGCACCTGGGTATAGGGATGGCGCGGACGATACAGAATCTCCTCGATCGACGCCTCCTCCACGATGCGCCCGGCGTACATCACCGCCACCCGGTCGGCGATCTCCACCGCCGCGCCGATATCGTGGGTCACAAATATAATCGACAGATCGCGCTGCTTTTGCTGCTCACGCAGCAGAATCAAGATTTGGATTTGCACCGTGGCATCGAGGGCGGTGGTCGGCTCATCCGCCAGCAGCAGCTGCGGGTTGCAGGATAACGCGAGGGCAATCATCGCCCGCTGGCGCATCCCGCCGGACATCTCGTGCGGGTAAGCATCCAGCCGCCGCTCGGGGCTCGGAATGCGCACCTGACGCAGCGCCTCCAGCGCCCTTTCCCGCGCCGCCTGCCGCGACAGGCCTTCATGGCGACGCAGCCCCTCGACAATCTGCTGGCCCACGGTATAGACCGGGTCGAAGGCCAGCAGCGGCTCCTGGAAAATCATCGCGCAGCGCGCGCCGCGGTAGCGCCGCAGCTGCCCGGCGCTCATGTTCAACACATCCTCTTCCCCGACCCTCAGGGTACCGGAAAGCACGCTGCTTTTCGGCGGGTGCAGCCGCATCAGGGCGCGCAGGGTGACGCTTTTCCCGGAGCCAGACTCGCCGATCAGCGCCATCACCTCGCCTTTTTGCACATCAAAGGAGACGCCGTTGACCGCGTTGACCGTCTGACCGTCGCGGCGAAACTCAACCCGCAGGTCGCGGATATGGACGTAGGCTTCATGCGACATGGCTGACCTCCTGAATGGCGATATTTTGATGCCAGGGCGACGCGGGCTGCGCCATCAGGCAGGCGCTCTGGTGCCCCTCGCCGACGCTTTCGAGCGTCGGTTTCACCTCGGCGCACACTGCTCTGGCGTGCGGGCAGCGGGTATGAAAGCGGCAGCCGGAGGGCGGAGAAATCGGGCTGGGCGGATCGCCGCTCAGCGGCGAGGTTAAGGTGCGATTGTGCGGGTCCATTGACGGCATCGAGCTTAACAGCGCCCGGGTATAGGGGTGGGCCGAGGCGGTAAACAGCTGCTCCGCCGGGCCAATCTCCACCACCTCGCCGAGATACATCACCAGAATGCGGTCCGACAGCCAGCGCACCACGTGCAGATCGTGGCTGATAAACACATAGGTCAGCGCCAGCGTCCGCTTCAGCTCCTGCAGCAGCTGCAGCACCTGAGCTTCCACCGACTTATCCAGCGCCGAGACGGCCTCGTCGAGGATCACCAGCCGGGGCTTCATCGCCAGCGCGCGGGCAATATTCACCCGCTGGCGCTGGCCGCCGGAAAGCGCGTGCGGATAACGATGGGCAAAACGTTCCGGCTCAAGGCCGACGTGCGCCAGCAGATAGCGGGCGTACTCGCTGGCCTCTTTGGCGCTGACGCCGTGTACCCGCTGGCCGAACGCAATGCTCTCTTCCATAGTCATGCGCGGATTGAGCGAGGCGTAGCTATCCTGGAAAACCATCTGCACCTGGCGGCGATACGCTTTCATCGGCAGGCGCGATGAACCCACCTCCAGACCATCGAAGATCAGCTCCCCGCTGTCCTGCTTAAGCAGCTGCATCAGCAGCCGCGCGGTGGTGGATTTACCGCAGCCCGACTCCCCCACCACGCCGAGGGTTTCGCCTTTGATCACCGAAAAACTGACGTCGTCCACCGCCTGCACCACTTCGCGCGCTTTGCCGCCGCCGGCGGGAAAATGTTTCAGCAGATTGTTGACCTTCAGCAGCGGCTGCGCCGGTCCGCCGAGGTCGATATTGATAAAGGGTTGCATCGCTTACTCCTTAATCGCCATTGCCGCACGCAGGCGGTCCGCGAGGATATTGAACGAAATGGAGGTGATAAAAATCATCAGGCCGGGCAGCGCCGCTACCCACGGCTGGGTATAAATCGCCGTACGCAGGGTGTTCAGCATCAGCCCCCATTCCGGCTCCGGCGGGCGAACCCCGAGACCGAGAAAAGAGAGCCCGGAGGCGAGGATCATGCACACCGAAATCAGGCCGGTGGAGAAGACGAAAATCGGCCCCAGCACGTTGCCCAGCACCTGGACGCGAATAATGGTGAACGCGCTGGCCCCGGTGGCCCGGGCGGCGTCGATATAGTCCATATGCCGCACCTGCGCGGTGACGCTTTCGGCGATACGCGCCACCTGCGGCACGAACACCAGGGTCAGCGAGAGCAGCGCGTTACCGATGCCCGCCCCCAGCGCGCCAGAGAGCGCGATCGCCAGCAGCACCGAGGGAAAGGCGTAAAACACGTCCACGGTGCGCATAATCAGGGTGTTGGTTTTACCGCCCGCATAGCCGGCGATAATGCCGATCGCCCCGCCGATGAAAAAGGCGAACACCACCGGGACAATCCCCATAAACAGCGACAGCCGGGTGCCGAGAATCAGCCTTGATAGCATATCGCGCCCGAGCTCATCGGAGCCCAGCGGAAAGCCGTCGGCGCCAATCGGTTTGAGGCGTAAAAACATCGATGTTTGATACGGATCTTTCACGATTAGCCAAGGACCGAACAGCGCCAGCGCCAGCAGGATGAGAATGATCGCGCCGACGAATACGCCGCCCGGGTCGCGCAGCAGGCGGCGAAACACGCCGCGCCAGTAGCCTTGTCTGGCAACCGTCGCGGCAGAGACGGTAATGCCTTTGGTCGTCACGGTATCCACCATCGTCAGCTCCTCTTAATTCGCGGATCGAGACTGGTTTGCAGAATATCCACCAGCAGATTGAGCAGGACAAAGAACAGCGCCAGTACCCAGATGGTGCCCTGCAATAGCGGCAGATCGCGCTGGAAGATAGCGGTGTTCAGCAGCAGACCGGTGCCGGGCCAGGAGAAGACGGTTTCCACCAGAATCGAGCCGCCCATCAGATAGCCGACCTGCAGCCCCATCACCGCCAGCGCGGTCGGGGCGGCGTTTTTCACCACGTGCAGAAAGATCCGCGACTCGTTGAGCCCCCGGGCGCGCAGGCCAACGATAAACTCCTGGCTGAGAATGTCCGCCACCTGCGAGCGAACGGTGCGGGCGATAATGCCGGTCGGGATCACCGACAGCGTGAAGGCCGGCAGCAGCATAAACTGCAGGTGTTCCCAGTTCCACTGCCAGCCCACCTCGCCGATTGGCCCGCCGCCGGTCGCCGGCAGCAGCGCGAATTTGACGCTAAAAACGATGACCAGCAGCATCCCCAGCCAGTAGTGCGGTACGCTGACGCCAAACACGGATAGCACCGAGGCCAGACGGTCAATAATGCTGTTACGAAAGTAGCCGGCGACAAAACCGAACAGGCTGCCCAGCGCAAACCCGATCGCCGTCGCCAGCAGCGCCAGACGCAGAGAGTAGGTGACCGCCGTCATCACTTCATCGATGACCGGGCGCCCGGTGGCGACCGACATGCCCAGATCGCCGTGCAGCGCCCGCCATAGCCAGTGCACAAACTGCAGCGGCAGCGGTTTATCAAAGCCGTAGGCCTGCATTAAGGTCTGACGCAGCGATTCCGAAGCGTCCGGCGGCATCACCGATACCAGCGGGTCGCCCGGCGCTATCTGCACCAGCATAAAACAGATCACCGCCACCCCGAGCATGGTGGGGACGGCCAGCAGGATGCGATATAGCAGCGTATTGATCATCTCTTGCTCCCGTGTCGATTACTCTTTTTTGCTCACCAGGCTGAGGTCGATAAACCAGCTTTGCGGCTGTACCACACCGGTGACGGCTGGCGATATCGCCCTTGGCCCGACATCGTGGGCGACGAACAGGAACGGCACCTGATCGACCAGCGCGGCGTGCAGTTCACCCGCGGCTTTATCCATTTCAGCCGGGGTAAACGCATGTTTCACCGCCGCCGCCAGCTTTTCGGTTTCCGGGGTCGAGAAGTAGCCCCAGTTGGTCGCCACCGGCGGGAAGGCCTTCGCGGTGGAGAAGCGGATCATGCCGAAATAGGGATCGTTAACCGCGGCGCTGACGTTGATCGCATCGATCCCTTTCGCCGACGGATCTTTCGCCCCGAGACGCCAGTTGGTAAACAGGGTGTTCCATTCGTTGACCTTAATGTCAACGTTAAAGAAGCAGCTTTTCAGGCTCTGCTGGATGTACTCGTTCATCGGCAGCGGCTGCATCTGCCCGGAGCCGGAGGCCGAGGTGGCGACCGTGACGTGCAGCGGTTTCCCGGCGCTATACCCGGCTTCGGTCATCAGCTTACGGGCGGTATCCGGGTCATATTTGATCTGGAAGGTGGGTTTACCGTGCCACGGGCTGCCGGCCTCGTAGACGCCGGTCGCTTCGGTCATATAGCCGCCGAGATAGCTTTTGAGCTCCGCGCGGTTCAGGCACAGGTTGGCGGCTTTGCGCACGCGAATATCTTTCCACGGCGAGCCCTCTTCGAAGGAGAACTGCCACGGCCACAGGTGCGGCTGGGTGTTGGCGTAGATTTTAAAGCCCTGGGCTTTTATCTGATCGACCGCGTCCGGGGCCGGGGCTTCGATCCAGTCCACCTGCTTCGAGAGCAGCGCCGCCGTGCGGGCGTTAGCTTCCGGCAGCGGGATCAGCACCACTTTGTCCACTCGCGGAATGCGATCTTTGTTCCAGTAGTCGGGGTTCTTATCGAGGATCAGTTGCTGGCGAGGAACCAGTTTTTCCATTTTGAACGGACCGCTGCCCACCGCGTGGGCGGCGAACTCGGTCCACGCCTGCTTACTACGCGCGGCGGCATCGCCGGCGTTTGCCGGCACTGCGTCATACAGCTTCTGCCACGCCGTCGGCGAAACGATAAACAGGTTGGTAAGGTTGTAAGGCAGCAGCGCGTCCGGTTCGGAGGTGGTCAGCGCCACGGTGTGGTCGTCAATCTTTTCCGCGCCGGTCAGGGTCGGCATGCGTGAGAGGGTGTTGCCTATCTGGCCCGGGGCATACTGCGGCGCGGCTTTATTCAGCACCTTATCCACGTTCCAGACGATGGCATCGGCGTTGACCGTTGAACCATCGTGAAACTTAACGCCCGGGCGCAGGGTGAAAATCCAGCGGCTTTGATTTTGCGGGTCAACGTGCCACTCGGTCGCCAGCCCCGGCACCAGGCCGCTGGGCTTTTCTCCCTGAGAGAGATCCCATTCAACGAGGGCGTCGTAGAGCGGAATGCCGGTGAAGCGGTTGCCCTCAAAGCCCTGATCGGGCTGTCCGAGGGTCAAAGGGATATCGGCGGCGGTCATGGCGATCCGCAGGGTTGAGGCATTGGCCGGCAAAGAGGCGATCAGCGCCAATGCTCCGCTAACAGCAACGGCGAGATGGCATTTACGCGAAAATATTTTTTTCTTCAGCATCACATTGTCCCTGTTAAATAAAAGTCGCTATTTAACAGGCAAGATACATACCAGTTCTGAACGCGCGGGGAATAAGCGTGAAATGGCTTATAAAATAAGAATGACTTATATCATCTATATGATTTTATTTAAAAAATAGAATAACCTTATCTTTTTGCACCACCGGCGGGAATTCTGTTGCAGGATTGCACCAGCCTTACTTTCTTTTTAAAGGGATAATCACGTGGCGTTATTTTCTATAAATTAAATTCATAATGTCCGGCAAATCATCAGTTTGAGGCGTTGTCTTCTATACTTTCTGATAAAGAGAAAGAGGGAGTCGCCATGCCGTTACCTGATTTTCACCGCTCCGAGCCGTTTACCCTCGGTATCGAGCTGGAGCTTCAGGTCGTCAACCCGCCGGGTTTCGATCTGAGCCAGGACTCTTCCGCGCTGATTGACGAGGTGCAGGGCACGCTGAAAGCGGGCGAGGCCAAGCATGACATTACCGAAAGCATGCTGGAGATCGCCACCGGCGTCTGCCGCGATATCCACCAGGCCACCGCGCAGCTGAGCGCGATTCAACAGGCGGTGCTGCGCGCCGCCTCCCGCCATCATGTGCTGATCTGCGGCGGCGGAACGCATCCGTTTCAAAGCTGGCAGCGCCAGCAGATCAGCGATAACCCGCGCTACCTGAAAACCGTCGAGCACTTTGGTTACCTGGCGAAGCAGGCGACGATCTTCGGCCAGCACGTGCACGTGGGGTGTCAAAACGGCGATGATGCCATCTATCTTCTGCACGGCCTGTCGCGCTTCGTACCGCATTTTATCGCGCTGAATGCGGCATCGCCCTGGCTCGACGGGACCGATAGCGGCTTTGCCTGCTCGCGGCTTAACCTGTTTGCCGCCTATCCCGATAACGGCCCGATGCCGTGGGTGAATAACTGGCAGGCTTTTACCGGTCTGTTTCGCCGTCTTAGCTATACCAGCATGATCGACAGCATGAAGGATCTGCACTGGGATATCCGCCCCAGCCCGCGCTTTGGTACCGTCGAAGTCCGGGTGATGGATACGCCGCTGACGATTGCTCAGGCGGTGAATATCGCCGGGTTTATTCAGATCATCGCCTGCTGGCTGCTGACGGAGCGGCCGTTTAAGCATCAGCCCGAGGATTATCTGCTCTACCCCTTCAACCGCTATCAGGCCTGCCGCTACGGGCTCGATGGGATCAATACCGATGTTAACGGCGGCGAACAACGAACATTGCGCGAAGAAATTTTACAGCTGGCGGATAGGCTGGCCCCCAGCGCCCACAAGCTGAATGCCGGCAGCGCGCTGGAGGCGATTGTGCGCCAGGCGAAGCAGGATCGCAGCGAGCCGCAGCAGATGCGCGAGTTTGTCGCCAACGGCGGGTCATTGATCGGGCTGGTACAAAAGCACTGCGAAATCTGGACGGCGTAGCGGCGATAAAACGCTATACTGCACGCTTTCGTCGTCTGTCTGGAACCTGTCGTGCGCTTTTTCTCTCTTCTGCCGCTGCTGCTGTTATCCCTGCCCGCTTTCGCCAGCGGGAAGTGCTCGCTGACCGACCCGTCGCTGACGCTGCAAAGCTATACCGTTGATCCGCAGCGCGAACGCATCGTGATGTACTGGCAAAAAGAGGACGGCAAAGCCTGGGGATCGCTGCGCTCCCTGCTGGCGGATATCGACCACAACGGACAGGTGCAGATGGCGATGAACGGCGGAATTTATGATAAAGCCTACGCGCCGCTGGGGCTGTATATCGAGAAAGGCAGGCAGCTGACCCCGCTTAACCGCGCTTCCGGCGGCGGCAACTTTTTTATTCGTCCCGGCGGGGTGTTTTATCTGCGCGGGCAAAACGCGGGGATTGTCAGCATCGATAAATTCAGGCCGTCGCCGGCCATCCGCTACGCCGTGCAGTCCGGGCCGATGCTGATTGAAAACGGCAAGATCAACTGGCGGCTGAAGCCGTCCGCCAGCTCGCGCAAGCTGCGTAACGGCGTGGGCATCACCGGCGATGGCAAAGTGGTCTTTATGCTCAGCGCGCGCGAAACCAATTTCTATGATTTTGCCTGCTACGCGCAGTCGAAGCTCAACGTGCGCCAGATGCTCTATCTCGACGGTACCATTTCGAAGATGTACCAGAAAGGCGGCAGCGTGCCGTGGCAGTACCATCCGTTCGTCACCATGATCGCGGTGGAGAGCAGGTAGTTTTCATAACATCGTCTGCGGGGAGTAGCCCGGGTAAGGCGTTTACGCCGTGACCCGGGATTTCCGGGCCCGGTGCCTGAGGGAGGGAGATTGGGTACCCGGACAGGCGTGGCAGCGCCGCCTCCGGGACGGTGTTGAGGGATTCCGTTCACTATTATCCCACAGCAAATA
>NZ_JBEAFN010000046.1:0-18915 GCF_040061795.1 Klebsiella sp. GN_Kp190 | reverse complement strand
GAGCGAGCGTCATACAGCCGCCTTGTTGCAATGGCAACCGTTCGCGGCTATCCTCAAATTGTTCAGGTTTGAGAGTAGCCCCCGATACGTTGCCAGGTTGATACCAAACAACGTGCGGGGGTTTTCTCTTTCCAGCAACCAATTCATCTCTGCCGCCGGGGTTCAAGCCCCCGCAACATTGCGCCTCACCGGGCAAGCCCGGCTTGCCGACGATTCTACGGCGCCCTTCAGATTTCAGCACCCGGCTCGACTGCGTTATTCGAGGCGCATTCCATAGTTTACGCCTGGTCTTTATTTGCCAGCCATACCAGCAGCTTCAGGCTGGCGGAGTAATAGTCGTCCTGGGGCGTAATCTGCGGATCGGCCTGCGCTTCGCCAAGGGTTAAATCGCGTACCGCCAGCAGCCCGCCGGTCATAAACCACGGCGCCACTTCATCGGTATTCACGTTTATCCACGCCGGCGTCTGCGGACGCGGATAGCGCTGGAACCAGTTTTTCCACGGCGTCAGCAGGCTGCTTTTCGAGTCACTCCAGTAGACATACAGCGGAATACGGATCGCATCGAAGCTCATTCGCGTCGGCCACTCTTTTGCCGGCTCCATCTTACCGTCCGCTCTTAAGGCCACCCAGTCGCTGGGAAGCTGCGATTTCCCCCACGCCATGTTTCCCAGCAGCGCCTGGCCATCGCTCTGCAGCTTTCTCCAGGCGGTTAGATGCGTACGCGCGGCGAAGGCCTGCCACGCCGGAAAGATAAAGTAGGAGGGGTTAAGATTCAGGTGGTCGTTGAGATAGAATCCCTTTGCGCCCGGAAGCATCACCTGACGACCGGCAAACGTGACCACCGTAGACTTCAGGAGCGAAGCGGTTATCGCATCCGACGCGCTGCCGTAGGATTTTTCATGCCACTGCTGCTGCGCGCGCAGCAGCGCCCAGGCAATCAGGGTATCACCATCGGTGGCATCGTTTTTGTCCGCCACCGGATTGGGCGCCACCGGGTTATAGCGCCAGTAAAACAACCCGTTATCTTTGTTACGTAGGGTTTTATCGGTCCACTGCCATAGCTTGTCAAAGGCGGGGCGATCGTTATTAGCCACCGCTAACAGCATGGCAAAACCTTGCCCTTCGGTATGGGAGACGTTGCCGTTGCCGGTATCAATAATGCGTCCGTCCGGCATCATAAAACGCGATTTATAGCTTTCCCACGCCGTATCGGCCCACGCGTGGGGAAGCATCATCACCGTCGTCACCACGACTGTCGCTAAAGCACGCAAGGACATAAATTCACCCTTCAGGGATGGAAGTAAAGAAACTGAACGTCAGAGACCGAAAACAGCCGCTCGCGCTGTAACACCACGTGCGCCGCGCCGCCCTGTCCCTGTAGCCAGCGGGAATAAAGCCCCTCGAGTATGGCACAAAACGCATTACACCAGCGGACGCGGCGCGCTTCATCGCGGCTCATCGGCAGCGCCTGATGGCGTAACCGCAGGCCGTCATCGCTAACCTCAACGCTCACTACGCCCCACTGAAACCGGCTTAGCTGCGCATTCATATTGGCTTCCAGCTCACCGAGCGTTTCCGACTCCGGTAGCGGATGCTCATCGGCCAGCGCCTCGCCCATTTGCCGCAGAAAGGGCTGGCTCTCCAGCTCGCCCGCGTTATTGACCATGCCATCAACCATAATCAGCAGCAGATCGAACCACCCGGCAGGGGTTTGCTGCTGCTGAAACCAGGCCATTACCAGCGCATTATTATTGTCCGTCACGATCAGCGATCTCCCAGCATGTAGCGGATATAGAGGCCGGCGGTGCTCTCGTTGTAATCGCCGAAGGTGTCATAACCCACCTGGCCGCCGAGCGTCATCTGTTTATTGACTTTGTAATCCGCGCCGGCGCGCAGGGTATAGCCGATGCCGCTCTTCGAGGTGGCTGAATAGTAGGCCTCTTTGGCAAAACCGTTGCTCACAGCGGTCTCGAGCGTTTGCTGCCACTCGGCGTTGGTCGGGAAATAGGCGCTCTTATCCTGGCTGTAAGATTGATACCCCACCGAACCGCCAAGCTTCATCGTCCAGTTATCATATTTCTCCGTCAGGCTTACCGGCAGCGACACGCTGACGTAGTTCTGCGGGCTGAAGTAGCCCCCTTGTCCGTAGGTGAAGTAGCTCAGGTTTTTCGAGTAATCCATGTAGCTCATACTCAGCCCGGTCTGCAGCTGACGATACTCATCGTGGTAAGGCCGCAGATAAACCCCGGCGTTGGCGTTGATGCTGGTATTGCTGGCGACGTTTTGTCCCAGGTAGCTATAGCCCCCGCCGCCGACGTAGAAACCGGCATCGCCGTCGTCATAGCTGAGCTGCAGGGTACCGCCGTTTTTGGTCACCTGACCCCAGGTTTTGCCGGAGTAGGAATCCTTCAGCCCCACCCAGGAGAGCAGGCTGTCGGTCAGCGAACGACGCTCGCCGGTAAAAATCAGCGACAGATAGTTAGTCAGCTTCGGCGACCACTTCACGCCGCCCACAACGGTATTCAGATCCTGACCCAGCGGCGTGCTGCCGATATCGACGCGATATTCGTCGCCGCTCAGCGCCAGCGCCAGCGCCACGCCGTTGGCTTTTTGCGAATCGGTTGAGCCGCTGGCCCGATCAACGTTAGGTTTCAGATTTGAAGAAGCCAGATAGCTGGCGACCTGCCCGGAATCGTAAGCGCCCAGCTTCGCCAGATTCTCCATGCCGCTGCTGGTGGTGGCGTTAAAGTCTGAAGCATTCAGCGTGCCGAGACCGCTCAAGGTCTCCGCCCCCGGATTGTTGGCAAAGTACGTCGTGCGCTCGGTATCGGTCATCGCCGCAATCGCCGCCTGCTCGCTGGTGGCGGTGGAGATCATATTGGAGACCGCGTTTGATAGCGGATTCGCGCCATAGCGCCGCCAGGCGTCACCGGTTGCCGTCCCTGCGTTCAACGTAATCGGCGTCACGGTAAAGTCGAAACGCGAATCACCGAACGGCGAAGAGGACCAGGTCAGCGGGGTTTTGATTTCGGTCAGCTTACTGGTGCCGGATTCGCCATCGCGGCCGCGAACCTCCATGCCCCCCTGCAGCCAGGTCCCGGTTTTTTCCTGCAACGTCTCCATCATGGTATCCACCTGGCGCAGCATCCGGGTCTGCGCGGTTTCGACCGGCAGATCGGTGCGCTGGATCCCCGGCAGCGTGCTGCCATCGCCCGTCGATACCTGAGAAACCTGCCACGGCATATATTGCCCGTAGGTGGAAGCGGTACGCGTCGCCGCCGGCGTGCGCGAGACGCCGACGAACGGATTATCCGCCGCCAGCACGCCGCCCACGGTCGGCGTTTGCGTACCGTTGCTGCTCTGTAACCCCAGCAGCCTGCCGCGAGCGCTGCGCAGATAGGTCATCGCCTGCTGATGATGGCCCTGCGATTCGGCCACGCGCGCCAGCAGCAGCAAACGGTCCGGCGAATTATCCGGGCGCAGCCCGCCTGCCAGCTGCGCCGCCCGGTCGTTATCGCCCGCCGACAGCGCGACATCAATAGCCCCGCTGCGCGCGTCCTGGGTCGGCGTATCGCGGGTCATCAGGTAGTCATAGACGACCCCGGCCTCTTTATTCATTTTGCCGCTCTGATAGAGACGCGCCATGGCGAACATCAGGTCGGTATTTTGCGGGTCGCTCTGCATGGCGCCCATCAGCTTGTCATACGCCGCCGCGTAGTTACCCTGCTCACGCAGGCGATCCGCGTCGTTAATCACATAGCCGTTGCGAATGCTGGCCAGCTGCGTCGGCGTACTGCTTGCCTGCAGCTGCGGGTTGGTGAGCAGCCTCTGCGCTTCGTTGGTCAGGCCAGCCTGGTTAAGCACCGTCACCTGATCGGCGTAATCCCCGGCGTTGCCGGAGATGCCGCCGTTAATATTGTTACGCACCAGCGATACCGCGGTAGTGACATCGCCGCTCTGGGCCAGCAGGCGCGCCAGTTTACCGACATCCGCCGGGGCTTTTGGCGGCGTCGCGGCCATCGCCCTCAGCGTATTGGACGCCGCGACGGAATTACCCTGCGCCAGATACCCCTCGGCCGTCGCCAGCTGCAGGTTGTAGTTCACCCGCTGGTGCAAATCGCGCATCTGGCTGGTCTGGCTGGCGGGGGGAATTCTTGCCAGCAGCGTTTGCGCCTGCTGCCAGCCGCCGTTCTCGCTGGCGAAAAGGGCGGCGGCGTACAGCGAGCTGCTGCTGGCGCCGGGACGATACGCGGCGCCCATAATCGCATTCGCCTCGCCGTCGTTGCCGGATTTTTGCAGCAGTCGGGCCAGATCGAGGCGCATCCACGCATCGTCCGGATAGCGAGAAACGCCCTGGCGCAGCGTGGCGATCGCCCCGGACACGTTACCGCCGCTGGCCTGCTCCTGGGCCTGTCGACGCAGGGAGTCTCCCGGCGTCCCGGTGACCACGCGCGGCTGCAGCTTTTGCTGCAGGCTTTCCGGCAGCGTTCGCAGCAACGACTGGGCTTCTGCGGTTTTATTCTGTTCACGCAGAACGTAATAGAGATTCTCCCGGGCGGGGCCATTTTGCGGCTGCTCGTTGAGCAGCGCCCGCAGCGTTTGTTCGGCCTGGGGCAGGTCTTTGTTGTGGCGCAGAACGTCGGCGCGGAACAGCTTCGCCGCCGAGCCCTGCGTCCCGCTCTGCTGCGCCAGCGGCGCGGAGAGCGCCAGCGCCTGGCTAATGTTGCCTTGCTTATAGGCCTGCTGCGCCTGAGCAAGCTGGCCGTAAAACAGCGCATCCCCTGCCTGCTGACGCCGGGTTTCAGAGCCCTCGCCGCCGAGATCCGCCGCCCGGCCCAAATACTGAGAGGCCGCCTGAAAATCGCCGCTGCGCTGGGCGATATAGCCCATCCCGGCAAGCGCGTCAGCATCCTGCGGATTGGTTTGCAGGACCTGTTCAAACTGCTGCTTCGCCGCGGCGGTATTGCCGCTGTTCAGGTCAGCGTAACCCTGACCGCGCGCCTGGCCGCTGCGCCGTTCGCGGAAGTAGTTCTGCACTTCGCTATCCTGCGGGTGGCGCTGCATCCAGGTATCGTAAAACGGCTCATCTCCCGGCTGCGGCCCCATCCACAGCAGCGCCTGACGCAGTCCCGCATCGGCTTCTTTGCTGCCGCTGGCCATCGGCTCCAGCATGGCGATCCCTTCCCGGCGGGTCTCTTCGCGCCAGGTCAGCGCCTTGCCCAGGGCCACGCGCGGCCCGTTTTCCTGCGGATGCTGAGCGACGTACTGACGCAGTTCGCTCAACGCCTGCGGATAGAGCGATTTGTCGCTGGCCATCGTCATGTAGTATTCCGCCGCCAGTCCGGAAGGCGGAACGCTGCCGTTGAACATACTCCGCCAGGTCGCCAGCGCGGCAGGCACGTTGCCGCTGCGCGCCTGCTGTCTGGCCAGATTGAGCTGCCCCTGCGGGACCTGCGCCATTTTTTTGGCGCTATCCAGATCCTGCAAGCCGGGACTGTTGGGCGCCGCTTTCTCCAGTCGCGCCCGCCACTGGGCCGCGGCCTGCAGGTTGCCCCCCTGCTGCGCCCACAGCGCCATCAGGTACAGCGCCTGAGCGTTGTTGGCATCCACCGATAACACTTTTTGCAGCGATTCCATCGCCAGCTCGTCGTGCGATTTTTCGTGCCAGTAGTTGGCCTGCGCAAACAGCGCCTGCAGCGCCGCATCGTTACCCGCCGCCTGCGCCTCGCCGAAGGCGCCAAGCGTCAGCGCGCCGGACAGGCACAGCGTGGAAAATTGACGGGCCGCCTTCGTATTCATTTTACCGACTCTTTTCATTGGCTATCTCCCGACTCCAGGCGCTTGCGGGCATGACGTTTGAACATGGCGGTCAGCGCCAGACCCAGAATGGACGTGGCGATTAACCCCAGCACCGCCAGCAGGCCGGAGTGCTGGTTGGCATACCACACCGCCATCATGTACCACGGCATCTGGCCGCTGGGGAACGGCGTACTGACCTGGAAGCTACGCACGCCGTTGTCGCTGGTAATCACCGCCGTATCGCCGCGAATACCGGCATTGATGCGCGGTGAATTAAGATCGTCTTCCAGTTTCGCCAGCTGATCGTCGCTGCTGGCCATCGCCACCACGACCACCCGCTGCGGGTTCCACGGCGAGCGATAGCTAATAAACCCGCGCCAGGCGCTGCTGGAAGAGAAATAGCGATCGGCATCCACGCCGTCGGAGGCCCAGTCGCCGCTCAGCCTGCGCTGAATTTTTGTCCATAGCGCCGGTTCACGTACGCTCAGCAGGTTATCGACCGGTTGATAGGGAGAATCGGCCAGCAGGCGCTGATTAAACGCTTTCTGATCGAGGGCGCTCACCGCCAGGACATCGCGATCGCGCAGGAACAGCGCATTCGCGCCGTCGTCAGGAACGCCCAGCATCACGCGGTTATTGGCCAGCGCTTTACCGGTCGAATTACCCGAACGGGCGGCCAGATTCAGCATCGTCGCGACCTGCGTTTCCGAAGGCTGTTCCGGCAGCAGCAGCGTGGTTTGCGAATAATCCGCCAACCGGGAGAACGGGAACGACGCGCCGACAAAATAGGAAAGATTCGGCAACAACGAGAAGTGCCGCGTACCGCTCAAATCGATCCACGAGTCGTCGGTGATGCGGCTCTTAATCGTGCTGTTCAGCAGAACCGAACAGGGCGCGCTGTCCTTCGGCACCAGATTGAAATAGAGCGAGAGCTGGTTATCGCCGTAAATCAGATACGGCGCCAGCGGGATAGTGAACCGCTCCTGACGCGCGTCGCCGCCCAGGTGACGCCAGAGCTTCTCCAGCGGACCCTGTTTATTCATCGGCAGGTTGTTGAGGAAAGTGTTGTTGAGCGTCACGCTCAGCAGCGACCTATCCTCGTTAATCCAGCTCTCCGACGGGAAACGGTAGCCGATCTGCAGGGGAATGGTTTCGCCATCCCACAGGTAGAGGTCCGGCGCGGCGCGGAAGGCCACGCGTAGCGGTTCATGCCATACGCCGCTGACGGTCATACTTTGATCCTGGCGGATCAGCTCGCTGATTTTTACCGGCCGATCGGTGGCGATCCAGCGCGGGGCATCGTACGGCTTGCTGACGGCTATCGTCTGCGGATCAACATCCATGCTAGCCGTCTGCGGGGCGAAATCGCCGCGGGTCAGTCGCCAGGCGGCCATCCGCAGCGCCGCGTCGTTCTGGCCGACGATGAGCAGCAGCTTATAGGCCGGATTGCCGGGGTTCTCAACGATCCGCAGCAGCGGCTTGTCGGTTTGCGGTAGCGTCAGACCGCCCACCCGATCGCCAGGGTGGCCGATGATAATACCGTGCTTCTCGGGCAGGCGATCGCGCAGCGCGTCAAAAGCGATACCGCGATAATCGGCCTGAATACCCAGCCATGACGACACCAGCGCCGCAGCGCTGAAAATATCCGCCGTTGGTTTCTCCGGATACGCGATAGCGATATCCGCCGGCGTCATCTGCATGCTGTCGAAAAACGGGCGCGGGAAATGGCCTAAATCGTTGCTGATATTAAGCTGCTGGCTCTCCCAGCTAAAGTGGGAGGCGGGCAAAATGGTCACCCGCGAGGTGTCGTGAATATCGAGCCGGCACTGCATTGCATCGCCGTCGTTAATCTTAAAGCTCAGGTTGTTGCTGGAGACCATCAGCGCCGCCGGGATATCCAGCTGATAGTGCGAGATCTCCTCGCCGTCCGCGCCCAGCGGTAGCGTGCCGAGCGGCTGGCCGTTGAGCATTAACTGCAGCGTGGCGTTGCGGGACGCCATCTCCGGCGAGACCTTAACATCCAGCATCAGTTGGGCGTGGGTGACCACCTGATCGGAGGGCAGCGTAAAGCTGGCTCCGCCCTGGTTTTGTCCACCGCTAAGGATGATGCCGTCCGGCATGCCCATCTGCATGAGGTTCAGGTCTCCGCCGACAATCGGCGTTAGCGGCACCGTATCAGCGACCCCAGAGGCAACCGGCGACGGCATCGCGGGTAGCGAAGCCGGCTGAGGGACGTTTGCCGGCGCGGGCTCCGTCGTGGCGGGCGAATTCGACTCGCTGGCAGGCGCCGACGCGCCGCTGGCTTGCGCATCAGGTAGCGGAAAATTAAGCGGCGGCAATGCGTCCGGGGGCGTTTCCTCGCTATGCAGCGCTGGCGCAGAGAGCATACCGGCCAGCAGCGCAAGCGTCGTTAAACGTTTCATAGGCTGCCATCCTCCTGCGCGGGATTCACCGCAGGCGGCTGACGACGCTGGCTACGGCGCGTCTTCCACGTCAGCCAGAACAGTTCGAATACGCAGCGCAAAATGGTGGCAAAAGAGCGGAACGGGTTGTCCTGCGGGCGCGGCGGGTTAATCCACGCATCGGCGCGGGCCAGCACCACGCGCACCAGCTCGCGGCGGCGGGAGAGCTGAATATTTTCATCAAATTGCAGACGAATAAACTGGTCGTCAGCGGTGACCTGGCGCACCGGGATCGAAATCGCGCCGGACTGGAGAATCAGCTCAATCTCTTCGATTTCATCCTGCAGGTGACGCTTATCCGGCGCGCTTACGCGGCAGCCGCCCATGGACAGGTCCGCGGTGTGGCTGCGGGAGACAATGCCGCTGGTGTAGTGGATCAGCACCGGAATATCGACATCAATACGAATCGTTTTTCGCACCTGACGGGTTTCGCGCGCCACGGCAATGGCGGCCAGCAGGAAGATCAGGCTGTAAATCCCCCAGCCGACGTTCAGCGCGATAACGTTCGGGTCTGAGCCAAAGTAGTCGTGACCGATGGCGCGGACGATACCGACCACCACCCCCAGGCCCAGCAGACAGGCGACGACCAGGTGCGGTCTGACGACGGTAAAGTCGAAGTAGCCCACGTCCAGCAGGCCGCCTTTATCGGTCACGTTGAATTTCCCGCGTTTGGGGAAAATCATGGTCACCAGCGTCGGCAGCACCAGGTGGAACGCCAGCACGATATCGTAAATTTCGCCCCAGAAGCTGTAACGATAGCGGCCGTTCATGCGCGAGCCGACATAGATCGCGAGGAACAGATGCGGCAGCGCGTAGGAGACAATCAGGCTGGCCGAGGAGTAGATGATATTCAGGTTGAACAGCAGGTAGGCCAGCGGTGCGGTGACAAAGACCACCCGCGGCAGGGCGAACTGATAATAGAGCATGGCGCTGAGATAGCACAGGCGCTGCTGGAACGTCAGCCCACGGCCCAGTAGCGGGTTATCCAGACGGAATATTTGCGTCATCCCGCGCGCCCAGCGGGTACGCTGAATCACGTGCACCACCAGACGTTCGGTGGCTAAGCCGGCCGCCAGAGGAATATCAAGGAACGCCGACTTCCAGCCCAGGCGCTGGAACTTCAGCGCGGTATGGGCATCTTCGGTCACGGTCTCTACCGCAAAGCCGCCGATCTGCTCCAGCGCGGCGCGGCGAATGACGGCGCAGGAGCCGCAGAAAAAGGTCGCGTTCCAGTTGTCGTTCCCCTGCTGAATCGGGCCATAAAACAGCATCCCTTCGTTAGGAATATTGCGGCCCACGGAGAGGTTGCGCTCAAAGGGGTCCGGAGAATAGAAGTAGTGCGGCGTCTGCACCAGCGCCAGCATCGGATCGTTGAGGAATCCGCCCACCGTCGCCTGCAAAAAGACGCGGGTTGCCACGTGATCGCAATCAAAAACGCAGATAAGCTCGCCGTGGGTCAACGTCATCGCGTGGTTGAGGTTGCCCGCCTTGGCGTGTTTGTTATCGTTACGGGTGATATACCCAACCCCAACGTCGGCGGCGAATACCGCGAATTCATTGCGCTTACCGTCATCCAGCAAATAGATTTTTAATTTATCTTTTGGATAATCAATACACTGCGCAGCCAGCACCGTATCACGCACCACCTCAAGCGGTTCGTTATAGCTGGGAATATAGATATCCACCGTCGGCCATTTGCTCATATCATCCGGCAGCGGGACAATTTCACGCTTTAGCGGCCAGACCGTTTGCAGGTAGTTAAGCAGCAGCATCACCCAGATATAGACTTCCGCCAGAAACAGCCCCATCCCCAGAATCGCTTCGATGGTGGAGTTAAAATGCAGGGTCTGCGTTAAACGGAAATACATATAACGGGTCGACATCAGCAGCGATGTCACCACCATGATGACGGAAACGCTGCGGTTTTTACTGAACCCCATCACAAAGAGAATACCGATGCTCAGCAGACCAAAAATATACTGCTTTTGGCTGTCCATCGGCGTGATCACCACCAGCACGGCAATGGGCGAAAGTACCAGTACCAGCAACCAGAAAAGCGTCTTTTTCATTCAGCAGCCCTGCAATTAAATTAAAGCCCTGACCTGCGAGGCTGGCTATGCACCTTGCCGTCACCAATATTGATACCCAACTGCGCAGAGATTTTTTTGGCAATAATTTCAATATCAAAGGCGGCTGCGGAGGAGGAGTTAAAGTCCAGGATCGACTTCTGGGAAGCATTCGCTTCCACCACGCTTTCATCACGATGGATGATGCCCAGCAGACGATCGCCCAGCTTTTCTTCCATTAACGCCGTAACATCGCGACTGACCTGGCGACGGTTATCGCTCTGGTTGATCACAAAATAGTGTCCGAGTTTATGGTTGAGTTCGCCCCCGGTCAGACGCTGCTTTTCGACGTGCGCCAGCGCGGACGTCGAGGCGGTATCCGCCAGCAGCGGTACCAGATGCATATCGGCAAGCGAAGTGAGCGCCTTTAGCGCGGGCGAAGGGCCCGGCGGCAAGTCGGCAATCGTAATCAGCCCCGGATAATTGAGTAATGCCGCCAGGCCACGGGTCAGGAAATGCTCGTCATGGCTCAGGCGTTCATCGAAGGCCTGCCGCTGCGCGTCGCTCACGTCGCCGTAGGGCAAGACGAAGATATTGCTGCCGGCGCTTAATACGCACTGGCTCCAGTCATGGAGCTCCAGCGCTTTCGCGACATAGCCGCGCTCGTCGCTGAGGGGGACGCCAAAATGCAGGCGCAGGGCGTTCTGCACATCAAAATCGAGGGCCAGAACTTTACTGCCTGCGCGGGCCAGCGCCCAGGCCAGATTTGCCGCCAGGGTCGTTTTTCCTACGCCGCCTTTCGGTGAACACACGCAGATCAACGGCATGTCGCAATCCTCTCCAGGAGTGATTTCAGTGACTGATCTTTATCTTTTGCTACCGGCTCCGCGGTTTTGGCCGCAAAAAGATGGGCAAAACCCTCCGTCGTCGGCGCGGCCGCCGGACGAGGCCTGACTGCCGGAGCAGGGACGCTGACCGGTACCGGCTGCGCAGCAGCCTGAGAAACTGCCGGCTGGGGGGCGGGCGCAGCCGCTGCCAGGCTTTGCGGCAGCGCAGGCTCTACGGCCGCCGCAGCAGCAATGTCCGTCAGGGGGGCGGGCTGCGGCGCGGAGGGCGGGATAATCAGGGACGGTGCAGCCAAAGAGGGCCCCGGGGGAGCCTGAACGGCCGCAGGCTCCACCTTGTGAAACATATCGGCAGGAACCCGCTGCGGCAGAGGTAAGGAAACTGACCCACCCATGGCCAAAGAAGACGCTTCCTCCGCCGGAATAAGTTGATTGAGAATAACCCAATCCCCTTTTTCACCGGCGGCGGCTTCTGATGAGAGGTCCTTGAATTTTAGACTGTGTGTCCGCGTCTTTTCCTTGAAGCGCTGCAAATCATCATAATGGTTCATAGATAACCTCATGATTTAAATACGTCATATTTAATCTGTTTTAATTGTCATCCCACGCCACTAAAGCGTAGTTTAATTTGTTGTTTTTTGGGCATTTACCCGGCGTTACGGCCGTCACAATACGCTAACTTTAGTCGCGTTTTGATTATTTTGGATAGGTCAGGCTGGTGTAATTCCATAGTGGTAGTGAGGTTACACTAACAGTTCTTTTTCAAAATGATAGCCCCATTTTTTGGGCGGCTGCGCCGTCAATCCCCCCGCAGCCTGCCAGGCTATTAGCAGATCGTAGTTTTTTATACTGTCTGAATTTTAAAAAATGGCGTAATACACGCCAGGGGAAGGCTAAAGAGAATACATTTTAATATTTTTTAAGGCGTTTAGAAATCACTTACCGCGCTTAATTAAAATAATAAAATATTGTTCCCGTCCAAAATAAATAGCTCAGGATGTTAGCCAAAAACCAGGAATATAAAGCGTTGACCGAACAACAAGGAACAGTTTTATGCATCGCTTTTGCTGTTAATTTGCTCCGGCTAAAGAAACAATCAAGATAAAGTAAAATACATTCATGTAGTTATCCCGGACTCCCGAGATAGCAATGGTTGTGGCGTAAAATGCCAGTATTGTTCGTTGTCGGTTGTTCCAACAGTGCTGAGTTATGGTTAAAAAAAAGCCGAAGCACAGGCTTCGGCTTTGATTATCGATTGCCTGAATCAGCTCAGGGGCTTCTCGCCGTTCTGATCCTGGTCGACCGCAAAGCAGGCTACCAGCTGGCCACCGTAGTCCTTCAGCTGCGGCTGAAGCTGGGTGCACGGGCCGAAACGGCGACGGCAGCGGGCGTTAAACGCGCAGCCCGGCGGCGGATTCAGCGGGCTCGGCAGCTCGCCGGTGAGCTTGATGCGCTCGCGGCGGTCATCCGGATTCAGACGCGGCGTTGCCGACAGCAGCGCCTGCGTGTACGGATGCTGCGGGTTGTTGAAGATTTGATCTTTCGTCCCTTTCTCCACGCAGCGGCCTAAATACATCACCATCACTTCATCAGCGATATGCTCCACAACCGACAGATCGTGGGAGATAAAGACGTAAGAAAGCCCCAGATCCTGCTGTAAATCCATCATCAGGTTCAGCACCTGCGCGCGCACCGAAACGTCCAGCGCGGAAACCGGTTCGTCGGCGATCACCACGTCCGGGTCAAGCATCAGACCGCGGGCAATGGCGATACGCTGACGCTGGCCGCCGGAGAACATATGCGGATAGCGGTCATAGTGCTCGGTTTTCAGGCCCACTTTGGCCATCATCGCCAGCGCCTTCTCCCGGCGCTGCTCTTTGCTCAAGCTGGTGTTGATCTGCAGCGGCTCTTCCAGAATCTGCCCCACCTTTTTACGCGGGTTCAGCGAACCGTAGGGGTTCTGGAACACAATCTGGATTTTCTGCCGGCGCAGCTTCTGCGCCTGCGGATCGTGCTTAAGCAGGTCCTGTCCCTGGTAATAGAGCTCGCCGCCGGTGGGGATTTCAATCATCGTCAGCAAACGACCGAGCGTGGATTTACCGCAGCCGGACTCCCCCACTACCGCCAGCGTTTTACCGCGTTCAAGGGTAAACGAGACGCCGTCCAGCGCCTTGACCAGGCGTTCCGGCGTGAAGAGCCCCTTCTTCACCGGATAGTATTTTTTCAAATCGGTGGCCAGCAACAGAGGCTGTTGCGTGGTGGCCTCATGCGTACTCATAGCCCAGGCCTCCCGGCATCATCAAGTGGGTAATGACATTTCGACTGGCGACCGCCGTTAAGCAGGTTCAGCTCAGGTTCTTCGCTGCGGCATTTGTCGGTCGCATAGGGGCAGCGCGGGTTGAGCAGACAGCCGCTCGGACGGTCGTATTTGCCCGGCACCACGCCCGGCAGCGAGGCAAGACGCGCTTTATCCTGAGCGAACTCCGGCAGCGCGCGCAGCAGCGCCTGCGTATAGGGGTGGCGAGGCGCGCGGAAGATATCCTTCGCGTCGCCGGTTTCCACCACCTGCCCCGCGTACATGACGATGATTTTGTGCGCCGCTTCGGCCACCAGCGCCAGATCGTGGGTGATCAGGATCAGCGCCATATTCTCTTTCTGCTGCAGCTCCAGCAGCAGCTCGATGATCTGCGCCTGGATGGTCACATCCAGCGCCGTCGTGGGCTCATCGGCAATCAGCAGCTTTGGCCGACAGGCGATGGCCATCGCGATCATCACGCGCTGGCTCATACCGCCGGAAAGCTGGTGCGGATAGACGTCAAGACGCGAAGCCGGATCGGGGATCCCCACCAGCGTCAGCAGGTCAATCGCCCGCTGCACGCGGGTTTTCTTGTTGCCGCCCTGGTGCACCTTAATGGCTTCCATAATCTGGTAACCGACGGTATAGCACGGATTCAGGCTGGTCATCGGGTCCTGGAAGATCATCGCCACTTCCGCGCCCACCAGCTGGCGGCGCTCTTTTTCGGAAATGCGCTTCAGGTCGCGACCGTTAAACTCCAGCTTTTCAGCCATCACCCGGCCGGGATAGTCAATCAGCCCCATAATCGCCAGCGAGCTGACCGATTTACCCGAGCCGGACTCGCCGACGATACCGACCACTTCGCCCTGATTTACGCTGTAGCTTACGCGATCTACGGCGCGGAACGGCGTCCCTTCGTCGCCGAAGTGCACCGAGAGTTTATCTACATTTAATAACGCCATCTCGAACCTCTTACTGCTTCAGTTTGGGATCGAGCGCGTCACGCAGACCGTCACCCATCAGGTTAAATGCCAGCACCGTCAGCAGGATAGCGACACCCGGAAAGGTGACGACCCACCAGGCGCTCTGCGCGAACTGCAGCACGTCGGAGAGCATCGTGCCCCACTCCGGTGTCGGCGGCTGCGCACCCATGCCAAGGAAGCCAAGAGCGGCCATATCGAGAATGGCGTTAGAGAAGCCCAGCGACGCCTGAACAATCAGCGGCGCAAGACAGTTAGGAAGAATGTTGATGAACATCTGACGCATCGCGCCTGCCCCCGCCACGCGGGAAGCGGTTACGTAGTCGCGGTTTACCTCTACCAGCACCGCCGCTCGGGTCAGACGCACGTAGTGCGGCAGGGCGACAAAGGTCAGCGCTATCGAGGCATTGACGATCGACGGACCGAAGATGGCTACCAGCACCAGCGCCAGCAGCAGACTCGGCAGCGCCAGCATAATATCGACAACGCGCATAATGACCGAGTCAACCACGCCGCCAAAGTAGCCCGAGACAAGACCGAGCACCACGCCGAGGATCAGCGACAGTACCACCACCAGACAGCCGACCAGCAGCGACAGGCGCGCGCCGTACATCAGGCGCGACAGGATATCGCGGCCGACGTCATCGGTGCCGAGCAGGTGGCTCACGCTGCCACCCTCCTGCCAGAACGGCGGAGCCAGCAGCGCATCGCGGAACTGATCCGCCGGATTATAGGGCGCGAGGAAGTTGGCGAAGATGGCGATGATAATCATCACCACGACATAGGCCAGCCCCACGACGGCGCCTTTGTTGCGTTTAAAATAGTGCCAGAACTCCTGCAGAGGGGTCATTGGCACCGGCGCGGCGACAACTTTATTTTCAGTAATTTGTGACATGATGGCCCCTTACTTCTTATGCCGGATACGCGGGTTCACCACGCCGTACAACAGGTCGACCAGCAGGTTGACGAGAATAATCATCGTCGCCACCAGCAGCACCCCGCCCTGCACCACCGGATAGTCGCGGCGCTGCAGCGCGTCAATCAGCCAGCGGCCAAGGCCCGGCCAGGAGAAGATGGTTTCGGTCAGGATGGCCCCCGCCAGCAGCGTACCGACCTGCAGACCGATCACCGTGACCACCGGCAGCATCGCGTTACGCAACGCATGAACGATGATCACCCGCATCCGCGTCAGGCCTTTCGCGCGCGCGGTACGGATATAATCCTCGCCCAGCACTTCCAGCATCGACGAACGGGTCATACGCACAATCACCGCCAGGGGAATCGTCCCCAGCACCACGGCGGGCAGGATCATATGCATTACCGCATCAATAAAGTCGCCCGGCTCGCCCCAAATCGCGGTATCGATCAGCATAAATCCGGTCAGCGGCAGGGTATCGTCAAGGAAGACGGTATCGCTGATGCGCCCGGAAACCGGCGTCAGGTTAAGCTGTACCGACACCAGCATGATCAGCATCATGCCCCACCAGAAGATGGGCATAGAGTAGCCTGTCAGCGCGAGGCCCACGGAGGTGTGGTCGAAGATAGAGCCGCGTTTAACCGCCGCCAGCACGCCCACCGGGATCCCGACGATGACGGCAAAAATCATCGCGCAGACGCCCAGCTCCATCGTGGCCTTAAAGCGCGGTACAAACTCTTGCCAAACGGGAATACGGCTTTTCAGCGAGATGCCCAAATCGCCGTGCATCACGCCCCAAATATAGTTGACGTACTGCTGCCACATCGGTTTATCGAGGCCCATTTCGGCCAGCAGCTGCGCGTGACGTTCAGGGGAAATACCACGTTCGCCCGCCATAATCATCACCGGGTCGCCGGGGATCATATGAACGAAGGCAAAAGTGAGAAGGGTAATACCGATAAATGTTGGGATGACAAGTCCCAAACGTCGGAGAATGAACTGCAACATAACCCGGATTCTCTCTGGAGACGGCCCGCCTGGTGACAGGACGTCTGTATTGCTCACAAATGTCAATTCCCTCTCCCCAAGGCGGGGAGAGGGGAAACACGCTGTTATTATTCGATAGAGACGTTATCGAAGTGGTGTTTACCTAATGGATCGACCACGTAGCCTTTGACCTCTTTACGCACCGGCTCATAGACGGTGGAGTGGGCGACGATCAGCGCCGGAGCCTGATCGTGCATCACGACCTGAGCCTGCTTATACAGCTCAATGCGTTTGTTGTGGTCATCCGTGGCGCGAGCCGGCTGAATCAGGTCTTCAAACGGCTTGTAGCACCAGCGGGAGTAGTTAGAACCGTCTTTTGCCGCCGCGCAGCTGAACAGGGTGGCGAAGAAGTTATCCGGATCCCCGTTGTCGCCGGTCCAGCCCATCATGACGGTCTGATGCTCGCCCGCTTTCGCGCGCTTGAGGTATTCACCCCACTCGTAGGTCACGATCTTGGCCTGGACGCCGACTTTCGCCCAGTCGGCCTGAATCATCTCAGCCATACGGCGCGCGTTCGGGTTATACGGACGCTGTACCGGCATCGCCCACAGGTCGATGGTGAAGCCTTTTTCCAGGCCTGCTTCTTTCAGCAGCGCTTTCGCTTTCTCTGGATCGTAGGTGTAGTCTTTAACGTCGTCGTTATAGCCCCACATGGTCGGCGGGATCAGGTTCTTCGCGGCCTGGCCTGCGCCCTGGTAAACGGCTTTGATAATCGCTTCTTTGTTGACCGCGTAGGTCAGCGCCTGGCGAACTTTGACATCATCCAGCGGCTTCTTCTCGGTGTTGAAAGAGAGGTAGCCGACGTTCAGACCCGGCTGTTCCAGCAGCGTGATGTTTTTGTCTTCCTTCATGCGCGCGATATCTGCCGGGTTCGGGTACGGCATAATCTGGCATTCGTTTTTCTGCAGCTTAGCGTAGCGCACGGAAGCATCAGGGGTAATGGAGAAGACCAGGCGATCGATTTTCGGCTTGGTGCCCCAGTAGCCCGGGAAGGCTTTATAGAGAATACGGGAGTCTTTCTGGTACTGCAGCAGCTGGAACGGGCCGGTACCGATTGGGTTGAGGTCCACTTTCTCCGGCGTACCGGCTTTCAGCATGTTGTCGGCATACTCTTTTGACAGAATAGAGGCGAAGTCCATGGCGAGATCGGCAAGGAACGGCGATTCCGGACGGGTCAGCACGAACTGGACGGTGTTATCGTCCACTTTCTTCACTTCGCTAATCAGGTCAGGTAATCCCATCCCTTCAAAGTATTCATAGCTGCCGCCAGACACTTTATGGTACGGGTTATTGGTATTTTTTTGTCTGTCGAAGGAGAAGACAACGTCATCGGCGTTCAGCGTGCGGGTCGGTTTAAAATCTTTATTATCCTGCCACTTCACGTCTTTACGCAGATGGAAGGTATAGGTTTTCCCGTCTTCGCTAACTTCCCATTTTTCAGCCAGGCCCGGAATGACTTCCGTGGTGCCGGTTTTGAATTCCACCAGGCGGTTATAAATCGGCACTGAGCTGGCGTCATAGGTGGTACCAGAGGTGAAGAGCTGCGGGTTAAAGCCTTCCGGCGAACCTTCTGAACAATAAACCAGGGTCTTCGCTTGTACGCTTGCTGCGACGGTCATGGCAACCAGGCTCAGACCAAGCTTCAGCATCCCTGATTTCTTCAAGGAAATACTCATTATTCTGCTCCAAATGTGATGTTGTTTGCATATATCCGCCAGACCTTTATTTATTTTTATTCGTCATATTGCGAACTACGGATGCGTTGGCTGCGCTCGATAACCCCGGTCACATAGACATCTATGCTCCCGGAGATTCTCACGCTTGCCGCCTTCCCGCAGCTCGAACTATTTAGAATATACCCGGTCCGGTCGGTGGTGCCCGAAAGCGTTGAGAGAGATGGGGATTCCTTTCACAAAAACGACTGAGTTGCAGTACGGATTCTCCATGAAATGCCCCTCATGCCCTACAATCTGTCAACAGAATGGGGAAACGTCAATACAGCCAACCTGGTTTTACATCCGGTGTGAGAATTGGCGGGCAAAGATTAAAAAAAGTGCAAAGCGCTATTTCCAGCAGAGAAATTTATGCTAGCGGCCAATAGACAGAATAAACGCCTTAATATTTTCCAGCAGCCAGTGATAAGCAATTATGGTAAATGGTAAAAATTTCTTGCGATGTGACCAATATGTGAGCGATAAATAGCGTGAACGTTAAAACGCACAGCGGAAAATGCTGAAGTTATCCATAAGCTTCGCGAAAAAAGATCGGAGTATATATAAAAAAATACAATGGAAGATGTCACAAAATAGGGAATTGGCGCCAGGAAATGAGGGTGGAGGCGTTTTCTTACACTCTTAGCAAGCAGCGTATTTTCCCGGAGGCGATGCTGGCGCATCTGTCCGGGCTACACGGCCCGCAGACAACGCTGAACCCGTAGCCCGGGCAAGGTGCTTTGCGCCGCCCCCGGGAGCGGTGTGCGGTGCGGCTGGATTTCCCGGAGGCGA